>JBIKJE010000165.1:0-3456 GCA_044361165.1 Crocinitomicaceae bacterium
TGAACTTGATCTTGCAATTCTACAGCAATTTGAACGTGACTTTCAGCAACAAATGGGGCAAAAAAATCGTTTTTATATTCAGTAGTTAATCCTGTAGCTTCAAATTCAGAAATTTCCTTTGGATATCTTGCTGACGTTTGATGTGCTTGTTTAAAAAAGGATTCAGTTACATGATTAATCGTATAATATCCTGTTTCAATTATGTTTTCCAAAGTTTGTCTTTCCACAACTCCTGGTCGTGAAATAAAACCAACTAAAGGTGGATTAGCACCAATGTGAATCAATGAATTAAAAACGGCTAAGTTAGTTTGATCTTTATTGTCTTTCGTTCCTATCAAGCCTAAACTCTTAAATCCAGAAAGGGAATTGATAAATGCTGTTCTAAATCTCTTTTCTAAATTATCAATGTCTTGGCTCCCAAAAAATCCTTTGTTTTTTTCGCTCATTTTAAAGTAGTTGAATTTTCCTCATGTTGACAAAAGAACAATGTCTCTCATCTTTCATTTGCTTTCGAAACTAGTAATTCCTCCTGTCTGAGCCCAACTTTCTTTGAAATCCTACGGTAAGATAGAATTGATTGCGAACAGCTCCCTCAGAATTAATGATTCTTAGTCTTGGTTCAACAAACAATTGTAGGTTTTGGTTCAAAATTGATTTTGAAACCTGTGTTCCAATTTGTAAAACGTGCGTAGTGATGCCTCTTCCAATGGTAAAATTATATTCCTCTGGTCTAAAGTTATACGATTGATAAATATCTCCACCAAACGATGCACCAACACCTTTTATTGAATCTAGGCCTTTGAGATAAGCTTGTGCCCAAAGTTGGACCTTCCAATCTTTTCGTTGAAATGCTACTTCTTGATAAAATTCTACAAAATTTGAACCCAACGGATGTGCGGCAGTTAGTCCTGAATTACCATAAACCGCATTTCGATTGACTTGAGAATAAGTAAATGGACGCACCAAATTCAACTCCGAACGTACAAAAAAGTGATTTTCTCCTTTGTCTATCCATGTCTTGAAACCCAATTGAGCTCCAAATTTATTTGCCCACCAGCGGTTTCTAGCGCGCATTTCTTTCAAGAAAAAATCATCAACAATTACTTGACCATACAACATGCTTTTCTTGATTTGATATGAAAAATCTAATCCGAGAATCACATTGTCTGATGATCCTAAATTATATTCTTGTGGCCTAAAAAAGACCACTGGGTTCAAATATTCCAACTCTAGTCCTCGATTATAAAGCGTATCTTTCATGTCGTAAACAACAGTTTCAAAAAATCCGAAAGACCATTTTTTATTCGCCTTAAAACTCAAATAATGCGTTGTGTTTCCTTTGGGCGCATATCTTTTGTAAATTCCTTCACGCCAAAATTGTTGGATAAAATGATATTCAAACTTCCATAAATTAACTTTCAATTGGGCAAAAGGATTTGGTACGCCTTGATTTCCTAAAAATAGAGACCTATCTCCTTCTCCAATAAACAAATGGTCAATTCCTGTTTGAAATTGCAAATATTTATTGGGTGTATAAGCAAATCTTCCTCGGATGTCGTGGTAGATACTTTGGTCTTTCTTCAATGGATTGGCGAAAAAAGCTTTGGGTTGTAGCACAGATTCATAGATGGTTGTTGCTTGATTTGAATAGCCAACCCTGTAATTTGAAATAAAACTCATTTTACTTTTCCAATTGGCTTGCAAAACAACATTGATTCCTGATTTGACCTTAAACGCATCTTGCTGATAAGCAAAAAGCACATCAGGAGCCACAGAAAGATTAACAGACGACGTGGAGTCTTTTGCTAAAGAATCAATCTGATAGAAAGATTTGATTTTCACCGCAGAATGAATGGTGGAAGTATTTGCAGTCCAAAATCTCTCCACATCAACTTCTTGCGCTTGAGAAAAACGAACAGTGAAAGTCAACATTAAAAACAAAATCTTTCTCATCAAAAATCCAAATATTGATTAAACAATCCTGTTCTCAATCCCACAAAAAACATTTGCTGCTCTATTTTCTTATCTGCAAATTCAGAGTATCTGCCTTTCCATCCAACGATAATCATTCCATTATATCTTCGGTTAAAACGATATCCTAACTCAAATTCCTGCACCAAGGTATTGGTTGTTTGTGTCCCAATATTGTTATTTATACTGAAAATACTATTCGACAATACTGGAATTGAATCATTATTCAATCTTGAAACATAATTGATTGTTTTAGAATTAATAAACAACCTTTTATATTCATAATTTAACCTTACCACAATTTCCTTGAAGTTATTTCCTTTCGCATGAGCTGTTGGTAAATTATAATTACTGTAACTCAATTTTGGATTGTTTGCCGCATAAAAATTCTCTGGCACAAGATTCGTTTCCAATTGCGCATTTAAATTTTTAACCTTCAAAATCTTGAAAAAATGAACACCTAGTTGCCCAGCGAATAAATATTTCTTGTTGTATTCATCTATTGCCAATTGTCCATACAATCGCACGTTTTTAAGTGCAAAATCTAGGTTTAATCCAGAAATTCCATTGAATTTTGCGGAATTACCAAACAATACGTCATTTTGAAATAAAGGAATTGGTGTTAACATCTGCCATTCAAAACCTCGTTTAGTAATGGAATCACCACGCAATTGATTTCCGGCAGTAAATAAACTAATAGCAATATTTTCTCTCGGTTTAAAAGTCAAATATGTGGCGCCAAAAAATTTGGATTCATAACTTGCTTCAACGGCTTTGGTCAATGGTTTTCTATACAAGTTTTGGTTCCTCCTCAATAAAACTTGATAAGTCCATTTTGGATTGATCTTCCAATTGACCCTCAAAGATGGCGTACCATAAGTATTGTCTGACAATAAAATCGAACGATAACCAGAACCAATAAAATGTTGGTTATTTCCAACATCAAATCTTAAATTTTTATTCATCTGATAAGAAACACTTCCCACAGAATATGCATAATCATACGCGCCAATCTTGAAGGGTTTGGTTCTTGCTCCTCCGGGAATCACTGCGTTTTCAACATAGTAAGAATTACCCGAAATCCTAATTTCACCTCGTGAATTGAAATAATCTGATTCATATTGCATGAACTTAGATTGATTTTCAGCAAAGATAAAGTTGAATCCAATTTTATTCAACAATTCTCCTTCAACAAAAATTCCCCTCGTATTGCGGTAAAGTGTATTTCTTGAAGTATCAAAAACTTCTTTCCCAAATGTGAAATCTACCAAAGGACTTATGCTAATATTTCCTTCTGGCTTGGTAATCGAAACAAAATGTTTCTTAAAAAGCCAAATTCCTATGTCAGTATATTGAATAGAAGAATCTCTAATTAAATGGTTTAAATTCAATTGATTTTCATTTGCTGGAAAAAACGTTTCTATCGATCTTTTTCCTGAAACCTCCACAAATTTATCTTTGAAAAAGCTATTCAATGGCAAACTG
>JBIKJE010000018.1:0-47143 GCA_044361165.1 Crocinitomicaceae bacterium
AAGCTTTCAGAGCTCAATTTAGAGGAGTCAGAAATGTTGGATTCTTTTTATTTAGATTAACCCAAATTTATGCTTGATTTTCTGTGAAGTCCACAGAATTTTGACATGATCCAAAAGAGCGAGAAAGAAAATGAGAGCAAACAAAAAAACCAGAGTTCGGAACGTCGCTCTCGCTTTGTTTCTCACTCTGGTTTTTGTACCCAGGGCGGGAATCGAACCCGCACACCTTGCAGTACTGGATTTTGAATCCAGCGCGTCTACCAATTCCGCCACCTGGGCGTGGACTTGGAACCGAAAAAAATCGGTTAGCGAGGGCAAAGATAGCGTTTTTATTCAAATTGCAAATCTTTTCCCTAACATTTTTTTAATCTTGGAAGTGTTTTTCTATTCGATTAACGTTACTTCATCAATTTACAAACGACTTTTTGCCCATTAAATTCGATTTCCAATAAATAAACACCTGTTTGCAAACCTTCCAATCCTTTGATTTGAAGTTGATTTCCATTTTGAGCATTGATTTGAACTGCTTTTTCTTCTATCAATCTTCCCGTTTGATCCATCAGTTTATATTGAATTGTTTGATTGAAATCAGCGCTAAATTTTACCGCCACTTGATCTTTGAAAGGATTTGGAAATGCTTGAATTGCTAAGTTTTGAAAATTAGTTTCGTCGATGCCGGTAAAACTACAACCGTTCAACGTTCCCGGCATATTGTCATCCAACCAAGCCAATCTGCGTTGCAACCAATCTTTCAATCTTTGTACTTCTTCCGCATACGTTTGTGATGGCGCTTGCACTTCTCCTGTTCCAGTAGCGACACCTAAATTGGCCCAAGTTTCAAAATGCCATGCTTGACTCTCATTAAGTGTCGTAGCAACAGAATCAATTTTGCTGTTTAAATAGGTTTCTTGTAAAATCGTTCGTCGCAAATCATCATATCTGCAACGCAATTCATCTCTAAATGTTGGATCTTCTAACAAGCGTATGTACCAACCTGGGGCGTCAACATCTTGATCTACATTTCCATACATAAATTCAGAACCATCTTCCGAACCTTCCCACATATCTTTCAAAGCCCAGTCAAAATCCCACACCGGTCCAGCTTTTAATTTTCTAAACCTTCCATCTGCATGGTCTTTGTCTTTGTAGAAAAAGCGACTTTTTTTGTAACCATCTACGTTTCTAGCTAATTCATTGATAATAAAATAATCAATGAAAGTTGGTACGCTGATGTATTTGCGGTAACCAATCGCCGTGTCAGCAAAATCAGGACCATATAAGGCGGTTTCAAATTCATTGATAAAATTCTGAATGTATGCTTTTTGTTCAGGTACAATTTCTGCTGGATCAGGATAATAATAAACCATGTGCACATCCACTGTTGGGAAACCAATTGGATGATAATTCAATAACCAAGAGTTAGAATTGTCCCAATAATCTATTTTTAAAATATAACCACCTGTAACATCTTGACCTATTGTTTCATTGATGTCCAATTTGGGAATATCTACCCGATTTGAATCGCGTTTGATTTTTTCTGAAAACAAATAAATTCCCTTGTATTCTCCATTAATCACCACATCAACATACCTGCATCTTACTGCATAATGTCCCATGGTATCAAACAAATGATAAGGCAATACATTTCGAGCGAAGGATTTATCGTTGTAATTGGCAATTAATAACCAATCATTTTCTGCTGGCATTCCAAGAATCGGTAAATCGATTGAATTTCCATTGATGTCTTGCAACTCGAGCGCATACGGTTTTTGCGGCAAGGAAGCTGAATAATTTCCACGGATTTCAATCCCGATTTTTCCATTGTATTCATTTTTTGGATCGATTATGTGATTTCTAACACCTTCGCCATTGTAAATGATTCCCATATCTGCCATGATTTTAGGTTCATCGACAATCGCTTGACCATTTGAATTGATCACCACGATTGGTAAATCAGATTCAGTAAATTGGAAATAAGTCGCTGGCGTATTTCCAAAAGTGAGGGTGAAATTTTGCAGAAATCCTTGGTCAGCGCCGTAATTATCTGTGATTCGTAAATACCACGTTCCATTTGGGTTTTGGCCATTATTGACCAATCCCATCTGTCCCATTGGTTTGAATGTACCTGAAAAAGGTGCTGCACCAGTGGCTAAAGTATTGCTCGCATCAGCACGTAAGCAAGTGTTTTGAAAATCATCGTCTCCTCCACCAATATTTGCAATCAAAGTCACGACAGTTCCATCGGGAGCAACCAAGGCGACATCGATATCTGCTAAATAAGTGTGCGTTAAATTGATGCAGACTTGTTCTAAACCAAAAGTTGTAATGTTGATGTTGGAAGGAAGTCCAGAAACATTTACTGGAACATTAATCGTTTGTAAATCAAGGATTGAATCGCTTCCACCGGTAAAAGACTGACCAAAAATGACATTCAAAGAGAAAACAAAAAAGGCCGTTATACTTAATATTAACTTCATGTAAACTTAATTATTTGTTCACAAGGTAAGCATTTTGTCCAAAATGAAGTATCTAAATTACCCCTCTTGCTTTTAATTCTAAGTATTTATTAATGGTATTTATAGACAAATCTTCTGGTCGAGTTAAAATCGTTTGAATTCCGTTTTGGCGCAATTCTTTGGCGATAACCATTTTGGTTGTAATCAGCTTTTCTGCCACTGCTGATTGATAAATCTCTTGCACGGTATCAATGCGTTGAAAAGCTACATCTTCTAATTCATTGTTTTGGAAAAATACCACTACCAAAACGTGCCGTTGATTGATTTTTTTCAATATGGGAAGCGCTCTTTTCATGGCAAATTCACTTTCGAAATTGGTGTAAAGCATCAAAAGTGAACGTGATTTTACAGTTTGTCGGATGGATTCATACAACAATTCATAACTCGATTCCTTGAACTGTGTTTTTTGGTTGTAAAGCAGATTTAAAATTCTTCTCAAATGTCCATTAGAACGATCTGCAGCCAACTGTGTTCCCATTTTATTGGAAAAAGTAATTAAACCTGCGCGATCGCCTTTTCGAAGGGCAATATTGGAGAAAACCAAAGCAGAATTAATGGCATAATCTAACATGGTCATGTTTTCAAATTCCATTTGCATATTTCTACTTTTGTCAATCAAAGCATAAATATTTTGTGAACGTTCTTCTTGGTATTGGTTAACCATCAATTCATTGCGTTTACTTGTCGCTTTCCAATTGACCGTTCTCAAATCATCGCCTTGCACATAGTTTTTGATTTGTTCAAATTCATGGTTATTTCCAATTCTTCTCACTTTTTTGATTCCTCTTGCTTGCGTTTGTTGATGAAAAACCTTCAATTCATATTGTTTCATCTGCAAAATCGAAGGAAAAACTTGTACACTTTGCGTCAGCGGATAATCAATTTTTCTTTTGATCAAAAATAAACTCGAAGACAAATAAATCAAAGCATCGCCAAAAGTAAATTCACCACGCTGTTTCGGTGTAAATTCATAAGTAAAACTTTTGGTGTTTTTCGGCATCAAGAAAGCAGTGAATTCTTTTTGTCGAATTTGCAATTGCAACGGGAAACCTTCAATCAAAGCAAAATTAATCGGTTGATTGCTCTTGTTAGTAATAGAAATTGTAACGGTATTTGAATCTCCTAAATTCAATAAATTGTCCACTTTGCGTGATACTTCAACTGGATTTTCGTTAACAAAAGTGATAATAACGTCAATCAACACCGCGCAAAACAAAGCCAATAAAGCGACATTCGACACAAAAAACATCCACGGAAAAACGGTCGCACAGCAATACATCGCAATAACGATTGCCAGCAACACAAAGAAAAATCGTGTTAAAAATATGTATCGAAGGAAACTCATAATTATCTTGGAACTTCGATCATTTGAATAATTTCAGCGATTACTTCTTCAGGTCGAACACCTTCCATTTCAGCTTCAGGAGTTAAAATCAATCTGTGATTCAATACATGTGGTGCCACAAATTGAATGTCTTCCGGAGTAACGAAATCTCGTCCGCGAATAGCTGCTACAGCTTTGGAAGCTTTCAACATCGAAAGAGAAGCTCTTGGTGAACCACCTAAGTAAATCTTACCGTGATTTCTCGTTTTGAAAGTCAGATTTGCGATGTATTGCAATAAATTATCTTCGATAATGATTTTTTCAATCAATCCTTGAATTCTAGAAATATCTTGAACTGAGAACACAGCATCAACTTCATCCAAATTAGGCGTTTTGATGTTGTTCTTGTAACGTTTCAGAATTTCTGTTTCTTGCTCTAAATCTGGATAATTGATTTTAATTTTAAACAAAAAACGATCTAATTGCGCTTCAGGCAGGTTGTACGTTCCCTCTTGCTCAATTGGATTCATGGTTGCAATCACCAAAAATGGAAATTCCATTTCGTAGCGATTTCCATCGTAGGTAATTTGTCTTTCCTCCATTACTTCAAACAAAGCCGCTTGTGTTTTTGCGGGAGCACGGTTGATTTCATCAATCAGCACAATGTTGCTAAAAATCGGTCCGCGACGGAAATTGAAACTTGAATCTTTCATGTTGAAAACAGAGGTTCCCAAAACGTCAGAAGGCATCAAATCTGGCGTAAACTGAATTCTCGAAAACTGGATATCCAATGCTTTTGACAAAACTTTAGAAGACAAAGTTTTCGCAACTCCTGGCACTCCTTCCAACAAAACATGTCCGTTTGAAAAAATTCCTGTCATTAATAACTCAACCATTTCTCCCTGCCCAATCACAAATTTCGACATTTCTTGTCGCACTTGATTGACTTTTTGTGCTACCCAAATCAAGTCTTCATTGGATCTTTCAAAACCATAAACTGATTTTACTTCTTCGTTGTTCGCTTCTGCAACATCTTCGATTTCAGGTGAAATATTTGGTTCAATATTTTCCTTTGGCATAAAAGCTTCATGCTCTGGATTTATTTCTTGATTTTCTTCGTTTATCATGCGATTTTATTTTGCGGTATTAAACTAATTCATTTTTAAAAATGGTGCAATAAATTGCTCAAAATCTTTTTTACTATATCTGCTGATTTCCAAATGATTTATTGTCAACTTCCGGTTGCCGGTAAATTCAAAGGATGTATTTCCATTTGAAACTTGAACTGCGATTAAATCATCTATTTCAAATACTTTTTTACTAAAGAAATAAGGATAAAATGTCATTTGCCCATGTTCTACAATCAACAAATTCCTGCTGAAAAGAATGATTCCCATAGCCAGCACTAACAATCCTATTGGCCAGAATATTATTCCGGTTCCATTCGATGATGCTAACAAATAGAAACCTCTTAAAATGGCATTGATACCAAGGAAAATAAATGTGATTGAAAGAATCATTTGTCTTCTAAAAACTATTTTTTTCTTCTCAGTTTTTTGCTTGATTTTATCTTTGATGATTCCTGTTTTGATGTAGAAAGCGCGTTGCATTTTTGCTACTTCCTGCACGTATTCATAAGTGACAGCATGCATTTTTTGATTCTCAAGCATGTTGACCAGATTCTCAACATCGGCAAACTTAACACCGCTTTTTTCAGATAGCGATTTAATTTCTTTGGCTTTATCTTGCTTCGAAAGATCGATAAAAAATTGTCGATTGATGTTGGCTCTGAAATTTCTACGCATCACAATCAAAATACTGTAAGGAGATTCTTGCTGCAAATAAATGGCCGTCATTGTATTTGCAAAATCCAACGATCGATTTTTGTTTTCAGGAATGTACGGAACAATTGGCCAATAGCGCTTGGATCTAAAAATCAAATACAAAATCACTCCGAGAATTGTAAGCAAAAGCGCAATCAATAGCTCCATTTTTTTGAATAGAAACTGCAATAAGCTATTGTCTTTTCTACCCTGATCTCCATCAGCATCTTCTGTGCTAAAATCGCCGATGTCATCACTCAATCGTCCGAGCTCAAGCCATACAACACGGCGTTTTGGTGGAAACTGATGAATCACACTTTGAGCATAATTGAAACCATCCTTCGTTAGCATTTGATAGTTGTAAAACATCTCAGGATTGCTGTGCAAAAAAATGTGTCCTTTGCCAAATTTTAACTTCACAAAATTCGGCGTTTCCATAAACGAACTAATTGTAATAAAATTGGTATCCTTGATGTTGTATTCTTTGAAGATTTTCCAAACCCGCGCAACGGTATCTGCTTGAAAAATGGCGCGCAGTGTATATTCGTCCTTCCGAGTATGTACTTTGACTTCTTCATCAAAATACCATTCATTGTAACTATCGTAAAAGAAGTGCTGATTAATTGTATCAATTAAATCGTGGAAAGACAAAAGCAAATTCGATCCTTTTTTGACCTCACTCAAAATTGTATCAAATTCTTCAGGATAAACACTAAATCTATCACCAACAAAAATATATGTACTGTTTGAATCTTTCGATAAATAGGTAAGTGAATCATCAATCACAATATTTGAGTCCCCATAACTGTCAAACATTGTTTTGAACAAATAAATACCCATTGGATCTTTGGATTCCAAAATGAATTCAGTGCTCCATTCGTCTGAAACAAACTTGGGTTTTTGTTTACTTTCTTCTTTGTAATCAGTACCAGAAAAAAGATATACTATCAAGACAATAAACAGAAGCAAAACCGCCCCTGCAATCGTGGCTTTTTGCTTATTCATGTTTATCTTTTAAATTTTCATAATTTTTCTGCAGATGCGGAACCAATGATAAATATTCATTTTCTCCAATGTCATAATCTCCATACCAAACAAAATCGTAAATTCGTACGCTTTCATAAAAATCTGCATACCCATCTTTTCCAGACATTTGAATTAAATAGTCAAAGTTGGTCAAGTCTTTTTTCCATTTTATTTTTCGTAGTCGAATGGATTCTTTCAAAATAAACGTAAACCAAATACGAACACATTCTCTATAATTATTCTCTGCCATTGCAGCTTCTAATCGTAATTCTAATTCTGTTTTTGGGATTAGTTCTGGATTCCAATCAGAGGGTGAAAAATTTCCTTGACTTGGAGCTGGAACGTATCTGTAATTTTTGACAATTAAATAAGTTATCCATGCCAATAGCAAAATCCCAAAAATGATTAAAATAACTTTCCAAACCAATGGTGAAATAGTTGGACCATTTACGTTTGGCATATTGGGTGGAGAAATTTGTGGTGGATCAATCTCAAATTTTTCTGGCTCAGAGATTTTTGGGTCGTATTTTTTATCGCCCGTTGAACCACCGCCTCCATTTCCATGCAAATTTTTAGTATCTCTAGATCTTTGAATATCATTCGGGTCATATTCTAGACCAGTATAATCGTCATCATCATATTCATCGTCTTCGAATTTTTCCATCGAAGTAGGTTCGTCGTAATTATTTTCTGGTCCTTTATATTTTTTATCTTTGATGTAATTAAAATCGCGCTGGAATTTTTGATACGAAGGTTTATTAACCTCATTTTTTTGAGACCATGCATTGCTCATGCAAAAAATCAATATGTACCAAAAATATTTACTCAAAATCAGTTTCATTTTCTTGGTAACGGTTGCGCTTCCCAAATTTCAAGAATGCATTTCTTAAACCAGTTGCAGTTTCTTTTTCATATTCGTTATATCCAATAAAAGTCATGCTGATAATCCAAATTGGCAAAACGAGCAATAGAAACAAAACATATACAATCTGTCTTACAACATTTGCCCAAAACATGCGATCTCCACCTAGCGCTTCGGCAACATCTTTGGTAAAATCAGCGAGCATATCCAATAAATCTGGCATAATTGGCTCGGTGACATTAATAATACTCGTAGGATCAAAATTCTCACGAATACTCAAAACCAATGCAATTGGCTGCATAAACAATGCAAAAATTAGCGTGAAAATAACGATATTTAAGAGTGAAATCCCATAAGAACGGGCGCTAAATGTCCATCCCTTTCCGATGGTATTTTTGATTGAAAAATCAGCGATTCCTGGTACAATTCCATTTAAAAAGACGAATGGCAACAAAAGAATTAAAACAAAATACCAATACCAAGGAATTAAAGCCAAAGAAAAGAAAATAAGGAAATTTCCGAACCAAATAAGCAGCAATTTTTGTTTAGCAAATTGAAAAAATGCACGCCAACTAAATATTTCATCTTTGATTTTGAAAGCAAATAATACACCTAAAAACATTCCACTTATGACAAATGACCAAGCGAAGTTTATGATCCAATCCTGAAGATTTGTAAAACCAAAACCAGTCATTATTTCTAGTTGTTTAGACCAATCGAACCAGTGTTCTGTCGCCATCAACATGGCGTGATTGTCATTTTGCAAATAGACCAAAACGATAATTATTGGCAATAGTATTCTAAAATTTATTTTGGATATTTTGTTGAAATGAATGTTGTAAAATCGAAAAGTATCTGAAATAATTTCACCGAAATTTCTAATCTTCGATAAATCAAATTTTACCGGAGGAAAATAATTAATCAAGTCCTTTTCTTCCAACAATTCAGGATACTTTCGAGCAACAATCATTGGATAAATGATGTAATAAAATAAGATGATTCCAAACGAAAGGCCAATAAGCACCCATTTTGACCATTCTGGCAAATCCATGTAATTTCGTGTCACATAGCTTTCTAAATAACCTGCAAAGACGAAAAACGGAACCAAGCTCATCATGATTTTTAATCCTCTCTTTGCAGAAATTTGCAAGGATTGCAGTCGCGTATAATTCCCGGGGAAAAGCCAGCCATTGCCCATAGTAATTCCTGCGCCAGCAGCCAAAACGATTGACGAAATTTCAAATGCTCCATGAATCCAAATCCCTAAAAATGAAGTGATCAATAATCCTTTGGTAGCAAAGAAATATTGAAATGAGCCAACCATCATCGCGTTTTTGAACAACAAAATATGTGTTCCTACAGTGAAGAAAATCCCAAAGATAAATGTCAAAAATGCGACTTTAATGTTGTTGGTAGTGATATCAATAAACATTTGCATTTGCGTTCCACCTTTATAGACTGCCAGCGGATCTCCATTTGAAATATTTTCATTGGTCATTTCCACATACTCTTTTGACAAAACAAGTCCAGTAAAATTTGGGTAAAAATGAGTCGTTACAGCCGATAAAGCTGCCCAGATTAAAAAGACAACCAGGGCGAAAAGTAAATTTCTTCTCGACTTATAAATCTCTAAGGGCAGGGAAACTCTCCAAACGGTCAAAAACTTTTTAAATGATTCTGCTTTTTTTAAGTGAACACCTGTGTAAACACGCTGCGCCAATTGGTTTAAATAAACCCTGACTGTTCTTCTTTGATAAAAAGTTTGGGCATAACTGAGATCGTCAGTGATATCCATGTATAAATCACTCAACTCAGTAGGATCGCTTGAGTCACTTTCAGAAAGTTTTTCAAAGCGATTCCATTTTTCCTTATTTTGTTCTATGAAGGAGGTTTCTTTCATTTTTCGTTGAACGTAAATATACTTTAATTTTCAATTGTCAAAGTTTTGCAACAACAAAAAATGCAGAAAATATTTATTTATTAAGCTATTTTACGCTGATTTTAGAAGCCATTCTTTGCGCATTCACCACCAATTCTTCGACTTTCTGTTCTCCATAAGTTAAAGTAACAGCCATGCGTCGAAATGGTCTGGTGAAAGGTTTTCCGAAAATTCTAAAATCACTATTTGGTTCTAACGCTGCTGTTTCAATTCCTAAAAAAACAGGTTCGCTAACAGAAGATTCTGTAGCCAAAACAACTGCACTTGCGCCATTTCTAAGCAATTGTATTTCTGGAATTGGAATTCCTAAAATCGCCCTTGCATGTAACTCGAATTCATTGAAATTTTGTGTTCCAGCGAGCGTAACCATTCCAGTATCATGCGGACGAGGTGAAAGTTCAGAGAATACTGCGCCATCCTTGGTTATAAAAAATTCAACACCCCATATTCCAGCACCGCCTAGTGCTTTGGTTACATCAGCAGCCATTTTTTGAGCTTCTGCTAAGTGTTGAGGATTCATGGTCATCGGTTGCCAACTTTCTTGGTAATCTCCACGCTCTTGTCGGTGACCAATCGGAGGACAGAAAAGAGTCGGTCCATTCTTCTGAGTAACTGTCAGTAAAGTAATTTCATAATCAAAGTCGATGAAACCTTCTACGATAACTTCTTGCAAATCACCTCTTGAACCTTCAAGGGCATATTGCCAAGCTTTTTCAATATCTTCGGCACTTTTGATCACCGATTGACCTTTTCCAGAACTTGACATCAGTGGTTTTACAACACAAGGAATTCCTGTGAATTCAACGGCTTTCGAAAGTTCTTCAAAAGAAGTTGCATATTTATATTTTGCAGTTTTGACTCCAACTTCGATGGCTGCTAAATCACGAATGGCTTTTCGATTCATCGTGAAATTTGCAGCTTTAGCACTCGGCACGACTTGTATACCCTGTTTTTCGTAGTCAAAAAATCTTTCAGTTCGTATTGCTTCAATTTCAGGCACAATCAAATCTGGCTGATGTTTCGCTACGATTGCATCCAATGCATCTCCATCAAGCATATCAATCACTTCAAAAGTATGCGCAACTTGCATCGCAGGAGCATTTTCATAACTATCGACAGCAATCACATATTGACCTAATCTTTGCGCTGCAATGGCAAATTCTTTTCCTAATTCGCCTGAACCAAGTAGTAAGATTTTCTTTCTCATGGAACAAAATTAAATTATTTATTCAGATTATTGATTCTCAAGTTGGCCTCATTTTCTCATTACGCGCTAGCTTTAAAAATGGCAAAGTGATTATTTTTGAAATTCTTTTGAAAAAATGTAACAAAAGCCAAAGGAATTCGGTTAAAATAACTTCAAAGGTATGAAGTAAGTAACAATTTCTTAACTTTGGTTTAACAATAGATGAACAAAATAGCAACGTTAGTACAAAAATTCAACCCAATAACCCTGGAAGAAATGGATAGGGTTAAATTGATGAATCGCATCGATACTAAATTTGCATTCAGTGTAAATCAATTGGTAGAACTTTTACCCGCGTTGTCAAATGACTATCGTATTCTAGAGATAAAAGACACTAGAACACCTCATTACCAAAGTCTTTATTTTGATGATGTTGATTTTTCTTTCTACAAAGCGCACCACAATGGACGTACGAATCGGTTTAAAGTTCGAATCAGAAAATACGTAGAATCTGATTTGTTTTTCTTGGAATTGAAACACAAGATAAAGGGAAGAACCGATAAAAAAAGGATAAAAACAGAAGATTTTACTGAGAGTTTTGACGAACAACAAGTCACTTTCTTGAATCAATATTTGACTAAAGATGCTGTTTTGAAACCGAAATTGTGGAATTCTTTCAATCGAATTACATTGGTCAATAATATCGACGAAGAAAGGTTGACACTCGATTTTAATCTCCATTTTCATTGGGAAGAAGCGCATCATAAATTTGAAAATTTAGTTATTGCTGAACTGAAACAAAGTAAATTGACCAGAAATTCACCGTTTTATCAATTGATGAAAACAAACCATATCAGGCCATATCGCTTGAGTAAATATTGTATTGGTGCGATTGAACTATACAATGAAAAGAATATCAAATACAATCGTTTCAAAGAAAAATTATTAAAACTTAAATCCATAAATGCCCATGTTGCTTAATTTATTTTTCAATTTAAAAGCTGCTGTCGAGCCTACGAAATTATTAGAATTTGAATGGTTTAACAACGATTTCTACTCCCTGATTTTTCGTTTGGGAGTGAATTTAGTTTCAATGACCATCTTGATTCGTTTGCTTTATTATCCAAAAACGAAGCGCAAGGATTACTTGTTTACTTACTATTTGATTGGGACAATTACATTTTTGATCTGTTTTGGACTGAAAAAATTAGACATTGACACAGGAATGGGACTTGGTTTGTTTGCCATTTTTGGAATTCTTCGTTACCGAACGGATGCAATTGAAATCAAGGAAATGACTTATCTTTTCATGATTATCGGAATCAGTGTCATCAATTCACTGGCATCCAACAAAATCAGTATTGCTGAAATGGCTTTGATGAATTTCACTTTGATTGGAATCACTTTTGGATTAGAATATTTGTGGTTATTGAAACATGAAACAAGAAAGACGATTGTATACGAGCGCATTGATTTGATTAAACCAGAGCATCATGAAGCAATGAAAGCAGATTTGGAATTGCGAACAGGATTAAAAATCAATCGTTTTGATGTAGGTAAAATTGACTTTTTACGCGATGTTGCGCAAGTGATGATTTTCTATTACGATTCAGATCAATCTTTGTCTGACTACAACGACCACTCGGAAACAGGGGATGTTAATTGATTCCAAAAGAAAATCCTGCTTGGACACCGTAAAACAGTCCTTTGTGAATGTAAGGCGATTGTTTTTGAAATGAATTGTTCAATTGCATTCTGATTTCCGGTAGCATGTAGAATGCGACTCTTGGTTTGATTTGCCATGAAAATCCAACATTGGCGATAGCTGCGATGGTGAAAAAATTAATCTGTTTGTTATCCTTTACAGTCGAATTGCTAGCAACATTCGTTGAATCAGTCCAATTGATCTTTTGATTATAACTCATAAACAATTGCGGTTGAACGCCTAGTCCAGCGATAAATTTTACTTTTCCTGCCGTAATATATTGCAATTTGATTGGAATCGCAAAATAGGTGTAATTAGTTGTATATGAATAACTAGAATCGTTCACATCGTTTTTATAATCATAGGATTCTCCATTTTTGGCCAAAGAAGCTCCAAAATCAATCCACCAGTTGCGTTTGATTTGATTTCTGAATCCAATGGTTGCTCCTCCAGTGTAAATTGATTTTTCATTCGCTCTTTCTCCAAGCGGTTTACCAAATAAACCTTCGTTTTCACTTAATATTCTGTTGCTTAGTCCAAAACTACCTCCAAAGTAAAATGCGGAAGTAGGAATTTTTTGTAAGACAAGCATTTCCTTACTTTTCGACTTTTTAATTTTTTTCTCTGATGAACCTGTTGTTTTTCCAGTCTCAATTTGACCAAAGACAGACGATGAAATAAAGATTATTAACAATTGTAATCTGAATGTTTGAAAGAAATCCATTAATTTAGCGTTTACTTAGAAATTGTATTTTGAAACCTATGTTTCAGTCATTACAAATATCGAGAAAAATCAAATTGTAATTCATAAAAGATGGCTAAAAAAGAGAAAAAGAAAAAAAATTTGTTCCGTAGAATTTTGAAATGGACAGGAATCACATTTTTATTGTTAATCATTGCCTTGATTTTAATTCCAATCTTTTTCAAAGATGAATTGAAGGAATTGGCACTGAAAGAAGTCAATAAAATGCTTTTGGCTGATGTGGCAATCAAAGATTTTGATTTGACTTTCATCAGTACTTTTCCTCACATGACTGCTCAATTTGAAGGTGTTACAGTTACAGGAAGAAATGAATTTAAAGGTGTAAAATTAGTTGATATCAAACAATTGGATGCACATGTAGATTTTTGGAGTGTTGTTGGAGGCGACCAAGTTGAAATCAAAGGAATTACCTTGGAAGAGCCAAAATTTGATGTTCGTGTGTTGAACAATGGTAAAGCGAATTATGACATTATGAAACCAGATTCATTGCAAACACCAGAAGACAAAGAGCCTTCGAGTTTCAAACTTTCTTTGCAAGAATACGCCATTAATAATGCGTACATTAAATATGATGATCAAGCGGGAGATATGTTTGCGGAATTGAAAAACATGACGCATACAGGAGAAGGCGATTTAACAGCTGATGTGATTGATTTCAATACGAATACAACGATGGATGCCATGACATTCAACATGGATGGATTGACATATTTGAGTAAAGTAAAAACCAATTTGGTTGCCAATTTATTGATGGAATTTAAAGAAAATTCATCCAAATTTACCTTGAAAGAAAATACTCTTGAACTGAACGCTTTGAAATTATCTGTGGACGGTTTTTATGAAATGTTGGACAAAAAAGACAACATGGATTTGAAGTTAAATGCTTCAAAAGCAACTTTCAAGGATTTCTTATCTCTAATTCCTGCATTTTACCAATCAGGGTATGAAAGCATGGTGACGCAAGGAAATTTAGCCTTGAAAGCCCAGGTTAAGGGAATCATGGACGATAAAAATATGCCGGGCTGGGACGCTGGAATTAGCGTCGACAATGCTTCAATTAAATATCCAAGTTTGCCACAAAAAATCACCAAAATTGCCATCAATGCCGGTTCAAAATTCGCCGGAGGTTCCAATTTGGATAAAATGACTGTCGATGTTTCTAAATTCCACGCTGAATTTGCAGGAAATAAATTAGACGCAAATTTAAAAATGTTAAGTCCAATGGTTGATCCATTTATAGATTCAAAAATTCTTGCCAAAGTGAATTTAGCAACGCTTGGACAAGTTATTCCTTTAGCCAAAGGAGAATCTTACACTGGAAAATTAGATGCTGATGTGAAGTTGAAAGGAAAAATCAGCGCATTGGAAAACGAAAGATACCAGGATTTTGATGCGAACGGAACGTTGAAATTGGTCGACATGCTTTATAAATCGGCTGATTTACCTGATGCTGTGAGCATTAAGTCTATGATTTTTAAGTTTTCACCACAAAATTTAGCGTTAGAAAGCTTGGATGCCAAAATGGGTAGAAGTGATTTCAAAGTAAATGGAACAATCGACAATTATTTGGGGTATTTCTTCAGTGATGATTTGTTGAAAGGGAATTTTAATTTCAACAGTAATTACCTAGATTTAGACCAATTGGCGGGAACATCCACAACTACCACAACTACTTCTGAAACTACAACAACTAGCAGTGAAGAAGCATTGTTGATTCCTGAAAATGTTGATTTCAATTTGAACACAAATATCAATACATTGAGATACAACAAAATGGACATCAAAAATGTAAAAGGTTCAGTTGGAATGAAAGAAGAAGTTGCTAGTTTGAATAATCTGACCATGAACACCATGGGCGGAACAGTTGGATTGAAAGGAAGTTATGATACCAAAGACCATTCAAAACCAAAAATCGATTTCGGATACAATTTGAAAGAATTAGACATCAATCAATTGGCAAATAATTTTGTGACGATTGAAAAATTGGCTCCAATCGCGAAATACGCTCAAGGAAAAATCACTTCGACGTTCAATATGAATTCCTTTTTGACGCCATCGTTCGAACCAATTTATGCTACATTAACTGGCGCTGGTGATTTATTTACCAATTCAGTAACTATTTCTGGATTTGAACCATTGAAAAAAATCAGTTCTGAATTGAAAATGGAGAAATTAGCAACGCAAACTTTGAAAAATTTGAGCACAAAATTCAAGTTTGCAGATGGTAAAGTTTCATTGACACCATTTAATGTGAAACTTGGAAACATCATGACCAATGTAAGTGGAAGTTCTTCGCTGGAGCAAGACATCGATTATGTGTTAAAAATGAATGTTCCAAAAGAGGAAATTCCAGCAAGTATGATTAAATTGGTTGAGAGTGGAATCCAGAAAGTAAATGGAATTACACCAAAAATCCAAGTGAAAGAATTGCCAGCTTTTATTCCTGTGAATGTGAAAGTGATTGGAAAAATGAAAGATCCAAAAGTTACGACTGATTTAAAAGAGCAAATCATGAAGCTTTCAGGTAACATGAAGGAAACTGTCAAAGAAGCAGTGAAAGACGCAATCAACAAAGGAAAAGATACCGTAAAGGCTGTTGTGACAAATAAAGTCAATGAAGTCAAAGAAGATTTGAATAAAAAGAAACAAGAAATCTTAGAAGACGGACAAAGACAAGCTGATAAATTGAAAGCTGAAGGAAAAAGAGCCGCTGCACAAATCAGAGAAGAAGGGGCAAAAGGAGCTCAAAAACTGATGGACGAAGCGGGAAGTAATCCTTTAAAGAAAAAGGCAGCGGAAGTAGCAGGGAAGAAAATCACGAAAGAAGCGGATCAAAAAGCTCAAAAAGTGGAAGATGAAGCCTACGCCAAAGCAGATGCTGTCATGTCTAAGGCAAGAGAAAAAGCTGACCTTGTGAAATAAGAAAAGACAAAAAAATAAAAAGCCTGAAATTGTAATTTCAGGCTTTTTTTATATCAGTTAAAAATCTCTCTATTTAAAAAACGCACTGTAAATGTCGTTTCCGTTGGCGTAGATTAACAATCCTAATAGCAGCATGAAACCAACATATTGTGCATACTCTAATACTTTTTGAGGAGCTTCTTTTCCAGTGATGATTTCATAGATTAAAAATACAACATGGCCACCATCTAAAGCTGGTATTGGAAGAATATTCATAAAAGCCAATACAATTGAAATGAAAGCAGTATTCATCCAGAAAATTTGCCAATTCCAAGTTGTTGGAAACATTTTACCAATTGAACCAAAACCACCGACTGAGGAAGCTCCTTTCTTGGTGAATAAGAACTTCAATTGTCCTGTATAATCACCCAAGGTAATGAATCCCATGTTCCATCCTTTTTGGATACTTTCTCCAAAAGAATAATGTGTCGTTTTGATTGCAGATTTATCAATTGCTTTCATTTCCTTAGGAACAAAACCAAGTAAACCAGATTTAGAAACTACAGAAGAAAGTTCCACTTTTTGATTGTTTCTTAAGACAGTAAAAGCGACTTTTTTTCCTTTGTTTTTGAACATTACGGCTTGAATCTGATCATGATAAACAATTTCAGAATCATTGATTGTCAAAAATTTATCCCCTTTTTTCAGTCCCGCAACCAATGCTGGGATAATTGGCAAAATTTTCTTTTTGAATATTTTATTGGAAACTTTTCCAGAAATGGTATCCTTGTCTCTAATCGAGATTATTTCTGTTTGAGTCTTACTATCAATCAACTTTGTAACATCTAAAATATTAGAAGTCAAGGTATTATTTATTTTGTAGATGATATCTCCTGACTTTAAATCAATTGAATTTTCAGAAAATTCATCGACTGCAATTATATTATCTATTTTTTCAGCTTTCATGCGCAATGAAAAAACAGGAAAAGCACCATTTTCGAAAAGTTTGTAGTCAATATCTTGAGGTAAAACAATATTCTGAATTTTACCATCTGGATGTTGAACTTTCAACTTGTGCGCACCTCTAAATAACAATTCAGCAGCTCCGTCTGTGGCTTTGTTCAATGGTTTTCCTTCGACCGCCAACAAAATATCCCCTGATTTGATTCCAAATTGTTCCATGTAAGGATGAACAGCCAAACCAGCTTTTAAATCTTTGGAATCAATGGTATCAACACCGTAAGCGAAAACAACAAAAATATAAATCAAGATTCCTAAGATCAAGTTGACAGTCACACCACCAATCATAATGATCAATCGTTGCCAAGCTTTTTTAGAACGAAATTCCCAAGGTTGAGGTGGTAAAGCCAATTGCTCTTTGTCCATGGATTCATCCACCATTCCTGCAATTTTCACATAACCACCTAAAGGAAGCCATCCTATACCCCACTCAGTATCACCAATTTTTTTCTTAAAAAGAGAAAACCAAGGATTGAAAAACAAGTAAAATTTCTCAACGCGTGTTTTGAATATTTTTGCGGGAATGTAGTGTCCAAATTCGTGAAGGACAACGAGTATTGATAAAGAAAGCACTAATTGTGCGGCTCTGATCCAAAAATCCATGTGTATAATTAATAAGTGACAAATATAAGGCTTTGAATCCTATTCTTCTATTTTCGTTTCAAAGATTTCATTGCTTTCAAAATAATCAAGAATCGCTTCTTTGATTAAATGTTGCTGTTCACGTTCGGTTAATGCTGGAAGTGCTTTATTCAGTTCAAAATGTGGCCAATTTTCTTCATCTCTTCCAACAAAAGTATAATAACCATGTGGTTCTAGTAAAGTACAAATTGCCACATGCATTAAATCTGTCTTCTCGTGTTTTTTAAACTTTTTATATCCCAATTCCAATTCTTGAACACCAATCAAGAATAAAATGGTCTGAACATCCAATCCTTCACCAAAAATCCCTTCGATTTTTTTGGTTAAAGCTTGGAAACGTATTTCAATTTCATAATCCATGGTGCAAATTTACGGAGGATTCAAATTGAACGGTGGAATTATTCTAAATAAGTTTTAAAATCCGCATTTCAAATTTTGAAATAGTAAAATACTAGTTACAAATATTAAACAACTGTAAATCAATATAAAATATATTTGTAGTGGAAAAATTAGTACTAAAATTTCTATTATATTGGAAAAATTAATAGTTTTATTTCCATTATAGTGGAAAAAACACTAGTTTTGTTGTATGGATGTGATGAATAGAATGGCCGCCAATCAGATCAAAGATTGGGTAATGAAAGGCAAAGCAATCATTCTAACTGGTGCAAGACAAGTTGGAAAGACAACTTTATTGCAAGAAATTTTCAAAGATCAATCCAATATTTTATGGCTTAACGCAGACGAAACGAATGTTAGAGCAAGACTCAAAGAGTTAAATGTTGAAAGTTTAAAAGGAGTAGTTGGAAAATATGAAATGCTTGTCATTGATGAAATACAACGTGTTGAAAATGCTGGTTTGTTGCTGAAAATACTAGTCGATAATTTCAAGCATTTAAAAATCGTCGCAACAGGCTCATCGGCTTTAGATATTGCCGAACGGATTTTTGAACCACTCACAGGTCGCCATTTTTTGTTTCATTTATATCCATTCTCACTTTCCGAACTTTATGGAAATAAATCGCCTTTCGAAATAGAGCAGCAGTTGCCATTTCATTTGATTTATGGAAATTATCCTGATGTGTGTAACAATAGATTAGACGCAGAAAAGATTTTGAGGAACTTGAGCAATCAATATTTGTACAAAGATGTTTTAGTTTGGAAAGACATTCGTAAACCAGAATTACTAGATAAACTCTTGAAGCTATTGGCTTTTCAGATCGGTTCAGAAGTTTCTATTCATGAACTGGCGAATCAATTACAAGTAAAATCAGAAACGGTTGAAAGTTATATTGATTTGTTAGAAAAGTCATTTGTGATTTTCAGACTCAAATCCTATTCAACAAATGCACGCAAAGAAGTTACGAAAATGAGTAAAATCTATTTTTGGGACAATGGAATTCGCAATGCGATTATCGAAAAATTTGAAGATTTAAGTTTACGAAATGACCATGGTTTGCTTTGGGAAAATTTCATGATTAGTGAAAGATTAAAAGTAAATGACTGGAAAGAAAACACCATTTTTAGTTACTTCTGGCGAAACTATAACCAAAGTGAAGTAGATTATGTGGAGCTAGAACGAGGAAAAGAGCGCGCTTATGAATTTAAATGGAATAGTAAAAAGCAACAAAAAGTATCACGTGCATTTACAAATCAATATCCAGAGGCAGAAACAGACGTAATTACACCTAGAAATTTTACAGAATTTTGCGGAATTGATTAAAACAAAAAAGAGTTACACGAATGGTGTAACTCTTTTCAAATTATATTTTTACTGTTAAGCGATATTCGTGAAAACTTGTTGAATATCATCGTCGTCTTCAATTTTGTCTAACAACTTTTCTATTGATACTAATTCTTCTTCTGAAAATTCAACAGGAGAAGTAGGAATGCGTTGTAAACTAGATTTTTGAACTTCAATATTCAAATCCTCTAACGCTTTTGCAAGAGTTCCAAAGGAAGTGAAATCACCATAGACAATTACATGTTCATCCGTTACTTCAATCTCTTCGCAACCAGCATCAATCAACTCTAATTCTAATTCTTCTGCGTCAATCGCATCTGATTTCACGATTTCGAACACAGATTTACGATTAAACATGAATTCCAATTGGCCGTTTGGCACCACTTGTCCTCCAGATTTATTGAAATAGGATTTAACATTTGCAACCGTTCTTGTTGGATTATCCGTTGCACACTCAACAAAAATCAACACACCATGCGGACCTTTTCCTTCATAATTGATTTCAGAAAAGTTAGCCATGTCTTTTTGAGTGGCTCTTTTGATTGCGTTGTCAATATTGTCTTTAGGCATGTTTTGAGCCTTGGCATTTTGAATCGCTGTACGCAATTTTCCATTCATATCAGGATCACCACCTCCTTCTTTAGCAGCCATTGTGATTGCCTTTCCAAGTTTTGGAAATAATTTAGACATTTTGTCCCAACGCTTTTCTTTAGATGCTCTGCGGTATTCAAACGCTCTTCCCATGGTATTTTTATTTCTGTTTCAAGTGCGCAAATTTAAGAGAATTTTATTTGAAAAATACATTTACGAAAAGATTCAAATCTAAAATCATACTCAATTAAAAGACTTTTGAAAAATGAAACTCCAAAACGGATTAATGCGGACTAAATTTATACTTTTACAACAAGAAAAAAAATTTCATTATACTTATTTCCATCTATTTTCGTTGAATAACTTAGGTATGAAATATTGGTTAGGACTTATATTAATCTTTTGTTGTAATCTCTTGATAGTTAGTCAAGAAAACCAAAAATCTAAAAACAAAAAAGTTGGTGCAATGGTTGCCTACTATTTTTGGGAAGTAAAAACCGATAGTACAATATTGAATGCTAAAATCAATCAGCCTTACAAAAGAAATCATGAAGTAGAATTGAAAAGCAAAAAGCAAAGCGAATCTTTGTATTTATTCGATGCACAATATGCTGTTTTATCGTTGATTGAAAAAACAAACAACAAGAAATGTGGAAAACACTTCGAATACAACATTGATTCGACTAAAGTAAAAAAATATAAATTCCCAATAAAATCAACTAAATATACAGAATTATCTAGCGTTGCATATTATAAGAAGAATAACAAATGGTCTAGTACAATTGAAAAAGCAGTGTTGTACTTCAATCATTATTCGGATTCTTCCATCCAGTTTATCAAATCGAGTGATACCATTCAGTTGGTCGCATTTGACAACAAAATACTAGCTGAAAATCACTATACAATTCATTCATACCTCAACCAAAATTCAGAAGTTGTCAAGCAAGAAATCTTCAATTACGCCAAAGAGAATGTTACAAAATCATTCCTCGTAGAGGGAAAATCCAATCCAAGAAGATTTGTAGTGTTTTCAAATGGCTATCGAGGTCCAAATAAAAACAATGACAATACTGATAACATTGTTACCAACAACGATAGATTTGGCTATTGGTTGGGAATTGACAAAGCATTCAAAAAGAGGCTTGAACCTGACGAGAGTTTTTACATTGACGGAAATCAAACTATTCGAACCTCTGGTCACAAATCGATGGTAAATTTTGGCATTAGCATCGCTGCTGTAAAGACATTTTCTAAAAAAGACTTTTACAAAATCTTAAATTCAAAACCGAATATTCAAGGATTTAATGAACGTCGAGAACAAGGGAAAATCGCAGGGAAAGCTTTTTTGATTGCGAAATGTAACTCCTTGGATTGTAACAAAACGTTAGATACAGTTGATATTGTTTGTCACAGTATGGGTTATTCTTATGCGCTGGGTTTTATAGATGAACTAAAAGGGAAAGTGATTTTTGGAAAAATGTACATCATCGCTCCAGAAAGTGCTTGCGTAGGAGGAGCAGATTGGTCGATGTTTGAAGAAGTTTGGCAGTACGGTACTAATTTAGATCAACCTAATGCAGATCCAGTTTGGCAGCAAGATGGAATTGCGCCTCAAAGCCAAGTTTTTGGTCTTGAAAAAGTTCCTAGCGACAAAGGCGGAAGGGTGTTTTTTCCAGATTATTGGCCAATAAAGAATTTTATTGATAGTCACATGCTCTATAATTACATGTGGATCTTTGACAATATTCTTAAAGGTCAAAAAGGTTTTATCTGCAAATAAACAGGTAATAAATTGAACCAACTATGGTACAATCAACTTCAAAACACTTGTAATTGTTCCAATCTTCACAAATACAAAATATTCCCCTGAAGACAAGTCATCTACAAAAAACATTTCAGGCTTTGGTTTGTCATATGATTTCACTTTTTTACCTTTATGATCTTTGATAATTAATCTATCGATTGGATCTGTTGAACTTCTCAGAACTTCAAAATATTCAGCTGATGGATTGGGATAAATTAGCAAATTTAAATTGTTTTTCTCTTCTATAATTGTAGCTGTAGAATTAACAGTTATATTGAAAACAGATGAACTTGAACAACCATTTTGATCGGTACCAACGACAGAAACAATACTAGATACTGAAGGTGAAGCGACAACTGATGCGCCTACTGTACTGCTTAAAATGGAAGAAGGACTCCACAGATATTCACTAGCTCCAGAGACAGACAAAATGATTGTTTGTCCTTGATTAATTGCACCACCTGCTGGATCAGAGGTAACAACAATAAATGGCAAACTATGAATTATAAAATCAAACCCATTGTCGCTACCTATTGCAGATGGTGAAGTTGATGATACCCTAATCCTATAACCATTTCCTACTGGAGTTCCTGCAGGGATTATAGCATCAATTATTTGATTCCCGTTCATTTCTGAAACCAAGGTTCCGATAATTGTTGGGGAAATAAATGAACCACTTGAATTTGAAAGTTCTGCAGTAAACAAATTCCCAGAACCATAACTTCCCATCGCTGAAAAAGGAATCGCAAGATTGATATCAGCACCGTAACAGGCACTTAAAAAACTTGTAGAATTTGTTGTAATGACAGCTTGATTAACTTCAAGACCCGTAATTTTAAGTTCATCAACAGAAAAAGCAGGATCAACACCTGAAGCCCCATTAATCCAATGTAATCTAAATTTTAAAGTTGCTTGATTATCCAAAGCAATATCTGTTAGATTAATTTGTGTCCATGTTGAAACTCCACTTAATTCACTTCCAATCTGTGACCAAGTGCTTCCGTCAGTAGAATATTCAACCAAACCATAAGAAATAGAGGGGTCACCGGCACACAAATACCAAAAATTTAAATTGATATTATTCATACCTACCGTACTAATTGCATTTGTCATAGTAGCGGATTGGTCAGAAGGAGAGCCCGTATCAAAATTTGCGTTGCAAGCAATTACTCCACAAATCGGTTGATTAAAAATATGTAAATAGCTACTATTGGAACCTCCTGTAAATGAAGCTGGCTGATTAGGAGTTGGCACAATAATCAAACCTCCAAAAGCATCCCCAGCAAAAACATTATTTATTATCCATTGGTTGTCACCACTTCCATTATTTAATGTCCAACTATTATTGCTTGTTTCAAAATTATCTTGAAATAAAATAGTTTGAGAATTTAATGACATAGCGCTAGCTAAGCTCAAAAAAAGTAATAGTTTTCTCATGAATCGTTCGATATTTAAGTGAAAGATAAACAATATTTTAAAACGTGAAAAAAAAATAAATAAAAAGCAAAAAAAACTTTGGTTCTTTTCTATCTCAAATGCAAATCAATTCTTATCTTTAGTAATAAATACCTTTTGTAATGACACAGCAAGAACTTGGAATTTTAGGTGAAGTAAAAGCAGCGGAATTTCTAAAAAAGAAGAAATACAAGATTTTGGCAAAAAATTATCGATTTGGAAAACTGGAAGCAGACATTATTTGTGAAGCAGATGGAAAATTGATTGTTGTGGAAGTCAAAACTAGGCAAACAGCTGAAATAGGCGAACCTTGGAAAGCTGTGACCCGCAGTAAACAAAAGCAAATAATAAAGGTTGCGAATGCGTATATTTTTGATAAAGATATTGAACTGGAAACTAGATTTGATATAATTTCGATAGTTCACAACGGATTCAGGTCAGAAATAGAGCACATTGAAGATGCATTTTATCCATTAGTTTAATTACTTCAACGCTACAGCTGAATTGTCATAAACTTTTCTAGAAATTTCAAATTTGCCTATTTTAAATAAAAATCCACCTGGTTTTTTCTTTGCGGCTTTAGAAGTTTTAAATTCCACTTGTTGATTGATCGCTTCGCCTATTCTATTGGTTATTGGTAGAATAGGATTTTTCATTTCAACTGCTGCGAAAGTATTTTCATTTAAATCATCTGATATTTTTTCAGCTGCGAAAGGTTTGATGTACGCAATTGCAATTTCATTTAATAATGGCTTATTGTTTATTTTTTGTGGTGATTTGAACCCAAGTGGTTCCAGATTTTCTAATTGATTATTTTCTAATAATTTTTCTCTTATTGGTTCTTCCTTATGACTTGTAGCATCATTTAAACCTTCAGATGTTGTTGCAATCCATTCAGTTTGGATTTCATTCTGAACTTCCGGTTTAGATTTTACTTTTACCGAATCTTTACCTACTTTCTGTGCTAATCTTTTTGGTTGATCAGTTTGATTTAGGTTTATAATGCTAAAAAACAAAGCAATTCCTGCTGCAGCAGCCAAGAATCTCGCGTACATAGGAATAACAATTCCTCTTTTTAACTTATTTTTTTCAGAATAGACAATTGAGCCGTCCGCAATTAACTGCGTTTTACCATAAAATTGCAAATCGACTAAAAAATCAGGATTTTTAATTAAAAATTGCTTCAATTCTGAAGCCTTTTTGTCAGATAGCTGATTTTCAACAGAGGCGACTAAAAAATACTCAATATTTTGTTCATCAATTATCTGATCAAACCCTTGAAATTTAAGTACCGATTTGGAAAAATCATCTAGTTGCTCAGGTTCTTCTGAAGAAAAATAATCGAACTCAGACTCATCCACTTTTAACGAAGGATTTTCTTGAAGAAAAGCCAACAAAAAAGCCGTATCATTTTCATTTAAATTTCCATCTAAGAAATCCAGATAAAAAGATTCATAATTTTCTATGTTGATTATTCCACTCATGCAACTAATTCTCTTGACTTTAAATAAACTTTTAAAGCTTGTCGCGCCCTAAAAATATAAACTTTTACTTGAGATTCATTTAATTTGGTTATTTCAGCAATTTCAGCATAATTATATCCTTCGTAATCTCTTAACAAAACAACAGACTTTTGAATTTCTGGAAGTCTATTTAAAGCTTCATCTAAAATCGATGATACATCAAACTCCAATTTTCTCGGTTCAGAAAGATTCTCTGAAACTTTTTCAAAATCAACGTTTCTCTTTTCTTTATTTATCCAATCTATAATGCAGTGATAGGCTGTTGTGAACAAATATGACTTCACTTTTTCAGCTTGTATCTCTTCATGTTTTAACCAAACTTTCAGGAATGTGTCTTGTACAATATCCTTTGCAGACATCTCATTTCTAAGATGTTTTAATACAAATCGATAAATATTATCAGAATATGTATCCACAGCAATATTGTATTCCTTTGAGTTCATTAGTCAGTTTTCATATGCTAAGACTTTAGTAAGTCAAAAAAGTTACACCGCTTAGAAATAATTTTAAATTGCAGCAATTTACAAATCAATTTCGTAACTAAATAGTATTTTTTTTAAAGACTTAAAATTTGTTAAAAAAGTTATTATTTTCACATCTTATTTAAAAAAATAAATTTTTTAAACCCTTTTTATAAACAAAATACTTTGCATAAACGTTCATTCATAAATTAAGCTGATACATGTCAACAGAATGGAAAACAATACCTGGGTACTCTGATTATGAAATATCGAACGTGGGTGAAATTCGTTCAATCGAAAGAACTAAAAAATACAAATCAGGACGAATTATTGAACTAAAAGCTAAAACAAAAAAGTTAAGAAAACATCCCGTTAATGGTTTCTTGATGACTGATTTAATTGATGATAAAGGAAAGCGCAATACAGTTTACCCGCACAAAGCTTTAGCCTTGGCTTTTATCAAAAACAGTTTTCCTCGGAAACAAAAGATTGTCATTCATATTGATGGAGATATTTCCAATAATAGCCTGGAAAATCTAAGATGGAGTTCATACAGTGAATCAATTCGAATCGGTTTTGAAACTGGAAAGAGAGATAATTCCACCTTGTGGTTGAAAAGAAGATTAAAATACGGTCCAAAAGGTGGCAACAAATCAATGGGAAGACCTGATCCTTTGGATTATGGAAAGAAAAAAAGAATCAAATATTTACGGGATGAAAAAGGATTTACCTTGCAGCAATTGGCAACCAAATACAAATGCAGTGTCTCGCATATTCACAAAACATTGAAAACCTTTGTCGCAGAGGAAGCTTAATAAAATTAATTTGTTTTTATAAGTTCAATCCACTCATCAACTGATCTAGAATCTTCGATTTTAAAGTTGCCTGATGCTGTTCTTCTTAAAGCTATCATTGTTGCACCACTACCTAAAGCCACACCAAAATCTCTTGCAATTGAACGAATATAAGTGCCCTTACTACATTTTATAAAAAAATCAACTTCAGGAAAACGATTTGCAGTAATTTGAAAATCAATGATTTCCACTTTGTTTGCCTTCAATTCAACCGTTTTGCCCGCTCTTGCTAAATCGTAAGCTCTTTGTCCATCTACTTGTTTGGCGGAAAATATTGGTGGCACCTGTTGCTGGACTCCTAACATCGAAGCTCGCACTGAATCAATCAATTCTTCTGTTATGTGTTCGGTCGGAAACTCTGCATCATATTCAGATTCCAAATCGTAAGAAGGCGTTGTTTTTCCAACCAAAAAAGTGCCTGTATACGATTTTTCATCGGCAGTAAAAGATTCTATTAATTTGGTGTTTTTACCAGTGCAAATCACCAAAAGACCAGTTGCCAAAGGATCTAAAGTACCTGCATGACCAACTTTGATTTTCTTTACGCCAAGTTTTTGTTTGATGTTCCAGCGAAGCTTATTCACAGCGTCAAAAGAGGTCCATTTATAAGGCTTATCAACCAACATGGTGAATCCTTCTTGAAAATCTATCATGGTAATTTGTGAGTGAAAAATTTGTAGAAAAACTGTAATTAAACAACTTTCAATTCATAGCCAACGGCTAACAAAATCAAAATTGCCAATCCAACAACTATTCTGTACCAACCAAAAATCTTGAACCCGTTTTTATTTAAAAATCCGATGAATGTTTTGATTGCCAAAAGCGCCACTACAAAAGCGACCACATTTCCGATTGCTAAAATTTTGATTTCTTCAGAAGTAAAGGAATTACCTTCTTTTAAAAAATCGTACAATTTTTTTCCTGTTGCTGCCAACATTGTTGGAACTGCCAAGAAAAAAGAGAATTCTGCTGCCACTTTTCTACTTAACTTCTGACTCATCCCACCAACAATTGTCGCTCCAGAACGAGAAACGCCAGGAATCATTGCGATGCATTGAAACAATCCAATTTTAAAAGCAGTCAAAAAGTCAATGTTTTCCTCTTCATGCACTGTTGGACGATTGAACCATTTGTCAACAAACAATAAAATTACACCTCCGACTAGCAAGGAAATCGCTACTGCCAAAGGGCTTTCCATCAGTTGGTCAATTTTATCGCTTAAAAGAACTCCAAAAACTGCTGCAGGAATGAAAGCAACAATCAACTTCAAATAAAAATTAACAGATTGAAAAAACCTTTTGAAATACAAAACTACAACTGAAAGAATGGCGCCCAATTGAATTACAATGGTAAAAAGTTTCACGAATTCTTCCGTTGCAATGCCCATCATGGATGAAGCAATAATCATATGACCAGTAGAAGAAACTGGTAAAAACTCCGTTAGGCCTTCAACGATGGCTAAAATAATGGCTTCTATAATTCCCATATAAAATATTGAATGAGTGACAATTAAATTGTCTTTTTTTGGTTTTAATCTTTGGTAATTTCTTTACTGTCAGATTTTGGTTTTTTCATAATTGCATAAATCATGACAACATAACCAGCAACAATTAGAATCGGAGAAATGGTCAATCTTACAGGGCTAAAAAGTTCAGCTGCATCAAATTTATTTGGGTCTTCCGAACCACCACCGATCATCAAAATAAATCCAATTACGTTGATTACCAATCCAATCAATAAGATCTTGTAATTTTCTTTTCCGAAAGCAAACATGTTATTTTTCATTTTTGAAACTTAATTTGATTAAATATTTTTCTAAAAAGAGATTAATAAAGGTCATCTAATTTCATGCGCAAATATTTATTGAGCGCAAACCACGTTGAAATCCAAGTGATGATAATACCTAAACTCAAAATCGCTAGAAATAGTATCAAGAAGGTATTAAATTCGAATCCGATTTCAATGGTTTTGAGAATATTGTCCAAGGCATAAAACAGCGACATCAACAAGGCCATTCCAATTATGGCGGAAATCAATCCTTGTAAAATGGCTTGCAATAAAAATGGTTTTCTGATGAAACCAGAAGTTGCACCAACCAATTGCATTGTTTTGATTGTAAATCTTTTTGAATAAAGTGCTAAACGAATCGTATTGTTAATCATGGCAACTGCAACGATAATCAATAAAACTGCAACCAATAAAATCAACACAGCAAACTGACGAAAACCTAAATTCACGTTTTCAACGCTCGCTTCATCATAATTTACCTCATCGATTTCTTCAGGATAAGCATTGAGCAATTTCGTTTTCAACGTTTTCATTCCTTCTTTGTTGGCGAATTCAGCTTTGGGTTTGTAACCAATGTTTGGCGGAAAAAAATTCTCTCCATCAAAAATGCTTTCGATTTCTTTGGTATCATTATTCAAACCACTGAATTCTTCCATCGCTCTTTCTGGAGAAACGAAATAAACTTCTTTGAATTCCGGCCAAGTTTTCAATTCTTGTTCGATTTGTTTGATGTCTGCTTCATTCATTTCAGCATTGAAAAACAAATCGCCTTGTAGGTTTTCTTTTGCTTGCGTTTGTACAGAATTAAGCGCCAAAACACCACCTAAGACCAAGCCAATCATGAATAAAACCAATGATATTCCAATCACGGTTGACACATAACTTGTTCTTAATCCTCGTTGATTATACTTTTCTGCACTTGCACTCATCGCTACGAAGTTAGGAATAATTGGAATAAGTCAAAAATTAACACCGAAAAGTTTCTTATTCACCTTCCAATTCTTTCAAAATTTCATTGACATCTTCTTCTGTCGTTGCCAATTTATTCTTGCAAACTTTAATCAATTGTGCCGCGCGTTTGACTTTGACAGCCAATTCATCCACGGTGATTTCTCCTTCTTCGATTTCAAGCACGATTTGTTGCAATTCTTCGAAAGCATCGGTATATTTTATTTCTTCACTCATTTTCTTCTTTTTTGATTGCTGTTACTTCACTCTTGATTCGATTTTCAAAAGTGACAGTTTCAATTATATCGCCAGATTTTACAGGGTTTTTGGCACTAATTATTTTCCCTTGGAATAAACTTAATGAATATCCGCGTTTTAACAACAATGTTGGATCCATCAATTTCACATTTTTCTCTAAATTTAAAATTGTTTGCTCCGTTTTGATGAAAAATTTGGGCAGCTGTTGCATCATAAAAGTTTGGGTGTCTCGAACTTGATTCTGACTAACATTGAAATTTACTTTTATGTGTTTTAATAAACTCAATTGTAGCTGATTAATTCTTTGATTCTCAAAATTTTTCTTGCTTCTGACGTGCGATTTCAACTGGTCAGCAGAAGAATCCAATACTTTTCTTTCATTGTTAAATCTAAATCTGGAGTGCAAAGAGAGATTTTTAGTAGTTGAATTCAAAATCTGATTGGTTTGATACAATCGTTGAATGCTGACATTTTTGAAAATCCTCAATTCATTCGACAATTCAAGCTTTTGATCTTGTATGAATTGATTTACTTCCAATTTCAATGATTTCTGCGCGTCTTTGACTGGAACGGAAAAATTGTGAAAACATTGAATCAAAAATTCACCCAATTCAGTCGGCGTAATCGCATTTCGAAACGCCACCATCTCAGATACGGTGATGTTGGTTGAATGTCCAATTCCAGTTAAAACTGGCAAAGGAAAAGTTGCGATGGCTTTCGATAATTCATAGTTGTTATAACACGACAAACCAATTTCACCACCGCCACCGCGAATAATTGCGACTGCATCAAAATGGTGTTTCACTTTTTTAATTTTGCGCAGCTGATTTTGAATTGAACCTACTGCCAAATCGCCGTTTAATTGCGCAGTGAAAAGCATGAAAAAGAAAGCGTAATTCCACTGATTATTTTGCACAACGCTATAAAAATCCGACAATCCTTTGCTTGAATCAACTGAAATAACGGCGATTCTTTGTGGCAACAACGGAAAATCTAGCCGTTGATTGGCGTTTAAAATTCCTTCTTTAGTCAATTTTTTGAGCGTTTCTTCCCTTTCTTTTTGCAATTCTCCTAAGGCGAAAGTTGGATCGATGTCAACTACTTCCAATCCCATTCCATACAAAGGATGAAAACTAATTTTCACGAGGAAAAGCAAGCTCATTCCATCTTTCAATGGCTCTTTGACAACTTCTGAGAAAGATTTACTGATTTTATCAAACTGCGCTTTCCAAATCGTTCCGCGCATTTCTGCCACGATTTTTCCATCTTCTTTTTGAACCAATTCTGGGTAACAATGTCCTTTGTTGGTGTAATTCAGCTTGTGCATTTCTGCCTGAACCCAATACAAACGGCTGTATCGTTCAGAAATCACTTTTTGAATCGACAGCGCAACTTGTTTGAGCGTAAAAATTTGCTTTTCTTCAGACATGGAGATTAAAGATAGTGAAGATTTGGAATAAATTCAATGCTAAAAATTGAATTTGGCAAAAGATTATTCCATTGTCACTCCTTGTTTTTTCAAGATTGAGCGAACCCAAACTGCAAAAACTGTCAAGTATGCAAAACAAATCACTCCGACAAAAAAGGATGATTGAATTCCTGTTAAATCACTGATTTTCCCTTGCAAAGGTGGAATAATTGCACCTCCCAGAATCATCATAATCAAAAATGCAGAACCTTGAGATTGGTATTTTCCGAGTCCAGCCAAGGAAAGAGAAAAAATGCAAGGCCACATGATTGAACAAAATAATCCAGCACTCAAAAAAGCATATACAGAAATGATTCCTGTGTTTTTCATCCCAAACATTTCATAAACTGGATTCAAACTTGCCGTTGGAATCAAACCGATGAGTGTCGCAACAACCCCTAAAAACCCAAAAATCATCAATGTTTTTGCAGGTTTATTCTGACCTAAGAAAAAGCCTAAAATCTGTACAATTACACAAATCCCGTAAGCATATAGTGGATTGATATTGTGACCCGCTAAATGTGTGAAATACAGAACAACTCCAAAAGCAACCAATGGCAACGCTGCTGTCAACAAATTTTTCATGGTTTGGGAAAGATTGAAAACGTGCACAGCGCTCGCCCAACGTCCCATCATTAAACTTCCCCAATACATCGCAATAAAAGGCGCAATTTGAGAGGAGGAATAATTTCCAAATTCTTTCTGCTTGAGTAATTCCCCCAAATTACTGCCCATTGCCACTTCAACGCCTACGTAAACGAAGATTGCCAACATTCCCAAAATCAACTGTGGATATTGCATGGCGCCCCAACCAGATTTTTGCTTTTTGGAAAGCACGAATGAAGTTGCTAATCCACCCACAACCACAACCAATCCCATGGAAAACCAAATCATGCGTTTTTGTTCCAACGGTTTTTTTAGCGATTTGATTTCATTTTGGAGAATGACTTGACTTTTTTCGTTGCCAATGATTTTCTCAGTTTCTTTCAATTGTTTTTCAATGACTTCAATTTTTTTGGCTTCAGCACTTCGATAGCTGCTGAAAACTGGAGAAAAGCATCCAATCAATAAACCTGTAATGATCAACAAAGAAGCCAGTGCTTTATTCGATTTCCCGACATTTTCATCTGCTGAAATTTCCTTTTTTCCTGAAGGCAATTTTTTTGAAAAATGAAACAATGCTGCGATTCCTAAAAACAGCAGCCCAACAAAAACATAGAGAATGATTACTTTATCCATGCTCAAAGATTGAATCATTTCGTCGCTCATGCTTCCAGCACCAAAAAGCGCAAAAGCTACCACCAACGGACCAATTGTTGTTCCTAAACTGTTGATTCCACCACCTAAACTCACTCGATTTGAACCAGTTGATTCATCGCCCAAAGAAATCATGAAAGGATTTGCTGAAGTTTGTTGCAAAGAAAAACCAAGTGCAACGATGAAAAGTCCAACCAGCATTCCTACAAAAACGCCGTAATAAAGCGAAACAATCATTGCAACAGCGCCTAAAGCAGAAAAAAGTAATCCGTAAACGATACTTTTTTTGTATCCCCATTTGGAGACAGGATCTTCACCACGCTTCACTCCTACTGTATATAAAATCAATGCTCCAAGGTAATATGCGAAGTAAAATGCAAAATCAATCAACTGACTTTGAAATTGATCCAATTTGAAAAAATGTTTACAAAATGGAATAAAAACACTATTTCCCGCAGCTATAAAGCCCCAGAAAAAGAAAACTGTGATGATTGTTGAAAGTGCTCCGTAATTCGTTTTTGCTTGTGACATGGTTTTCGATTTGGTTTCAAATGTAAATATAAATCATTTAATTCAAGATTTTCGAGAATTTCAAGCATCCAAACTCTCTTGCGGAAAACTAAAATTTACAATTTTGGATTATCTTTGCATCTTTATTTGACAAAATACCCTGAAATGAGTTCAAAATATCAAGAGTACAAAGGTTTAAATCTTCCAGAAGTAGCAGAAAAAGTAATGAAGAAATGGGACGAAAATTCCATTTTTGATCTTTCGATTACTTCCCGTGAAGGTAAAACTCCATTCGTGTTTTTCGAAGGTCCACCATCTGCAAATGGTTTGCCTGGAATTCACCACGTAATGGCGCGCTCAATCAAAGATATTTTTTGTCGCTACAAAACGCTGAAAGGTTTTCAAGTAAAACGCAAGGCTGGTTGGGATACACATGGTTTACCAGTAGAATTGGGTGTTGAAAAAGAATTGGGAATCACCAAAGAAGACATCGGGAAGAAAATTTCAGTAGAAGATTACAACAAAGCTTGTCGTGAAGCAGTCATGCGTTACACAGATATTTGGAATAATTTGACCAAACAAATGGGTTATTGGGTGGATATGGAAAATCCATACATCACTTATGAACCGAAATATATGGAATCTGTTTGGTGGTTGTTGGGTCAATTGTACAACAAAGATTTAATGTACAAAGGATATACAATCCAACCTTATTCTCCGAAAGCCGGAACAGGATTGTCTTCGCACGAATTGAACCAACCGGGATGTTACCGTGATGTGAAAGATACTACTGTTGTTGCACAATTTAAGATCTCCAATGGTGAAAAAATACCATTTACAAATTTTCATTCAGTAGGTTCAAGTCACGACTTAAACCTACCGAATGAAAAAATTTATTTCCTCGCTTGGACGACAACCCCTTGGACATTGCCTTCCAATACTGCTTTGGCGGTTGGACCAAATATCGATTATGTTTTAGTTCAATCCTTTAACCAATATACTTTTGAGCTGATTCATGTGATATTGGCTAAAAATTTAGTTTCATATCAATTTTCAAAAGGCTATAATGCAGTTGAATCCGAAAGTGAATTAGCAAATTACACTTCTGGCGACAAAATAATTCCATATTTCGTTGCTGGAGAGTGCAAAGGAAAAGATTTGGTTGGGATTCAATACGAGCAATTGCTTCCTTATGCCTCACCACATGAAAATGCAGATAAAGCTTTCCGCGTGATTCCAGGTGATTTTGTTACCACAGAAGACGGTACTGGAATTGTGCACATTGCGCCAACTTTTGGTGCTGATGATGCCAAAGTTGCTGCGGAAGCAGGTGTCCCAGGAATGTTGGTATTGGACGAAACGGGGAAAGCTGTTCCGTTGGTTGATTTACAAGGGAAATTCAGACCAGAAATGGGAGAATTTGCTGGGATGTATGTCAAAAATGAATACTACGATGCTGGAACAGAACCAGAAAGATCTGCCGATGTTCAAATTTCAATCAAACTGAAAACAGAGAACAAAGCATTTAAAGTTGAAAAATACGAGCACAGTTATCCGCATTGCTGGAGAACTGATAAACCGATTTTGTATTATCCATTGGATTCATGGTTTGTGCGCGCTTCGAATGTGAAAGAACGCATGATGGAACTCAACAACACGATCAATTGGAAACCAGAATCTACTGGAACTGGACGATTTGGAAAATGGTTGGAAAATGTCAATGATTGGAACCTTTCACGTTCACGTTATTGGGGAATTCCAATTCCAATTTGGGTAACAGAAGAAGGCGACGAACAACTCATTATTTCTTCGGTTGAAGAATTGAAAAACGAATGCGAAAAATCAGTGAAAGCTGGCTTTATGACTGAAAATCCATTGGCTAATTTTATAGTTGGTGATATGTCAGAAGCGAACTACGCACACATTGATTTACATAAAAATTATGTCGATAAAATCACTTTAGTTTCAGCTTCTGGAAAACCAATGAAACGCGAAGCGGATTTGATTGATGTTTGGTTTGATTCAGGTGCGATGCCTTATGCACAATGGCATTATCCGTTTGAAAACAAAGAATTGATTGACAATCACAAAGGATTTCCAGGAGATTTCATTGCTGAAGGCGTTGACCAAACAAGAGGTTGGTTTTACACTTTGCATGCGATTGCAACGATGGTTTTCGATTCTGTTGCATACAAAAATGTGATTTCGAACGGTTTGGTTCTTGACAAAAATGGTCAAAAAATGTCGAAGCGTTTGGGAAATACAATTGATCCGTTCCAAACATTAGATAAATACGGCCCAGATGCGACGCGTTGGTACATGATTACGAATGCGCAGCCGTGGGATAATTTGAAGTTTGATTTAGATGGAATTACTGAAGTTCAACGCAAGTTTTTCGGAACTTTGTACAACACGTATTCTTTCTTTACATTGTATGCAAACATTGATGGTTTCGATTATTCTGAAGCAGAAATCGCGTTGGAAAACAGGCCAGAAATCGACCGTTGGATTTTATCGAAATTGAATACATTGATTCAACAAGTTGATGAATCATACGAAACATACGAACCAACGAAAGCAGGCCGATTGATTCAAGATTTTGTGAACGATCAATTGTCGAATTGGTACGTGCGTCTGTGTAGAAGAAGATTCTGGAAATCAGAAGATTCACAAGATAAAATTTCTGCGTATCAAACGCTTTATACGTGTTTAGAAACGGTTGCCGTTTTAGGTTCGCCGATTGCACCATTTTTCATGGATCAATTGTTTTCTGATTTGAATGCAGTTACGAAACGTCATTCAGTAAGTTCAGTGCATTTGGCTGATTTCCCGAAAGTGAATGATGCGATGATCAACGCGGATTTAGAAGCTCAAATGGAAATTGCGCAACGTGTTTCTTCGTTGGTACTTGGATTGCGTAAAAAAGAGCGTTTGAGAGTGCGTCAACCGTTGCAAAAAATCATGGTTCCAGCTTTGAGTGCCGATTTTGCTAAAAATATTCAACACATTTCTGAATTGATTTTATCTGAAGTCAATGTGAAAGAATTGGAATTGTTGGAAGAAGGAAATGGAATGTTGGTGAAAAGCATCAAACCTAATTTCAAAACCATTGGACCGAAATACGGTAAACAAATGAAAGCAATTGCGACCTTGGTTGCTGGATTTACGCAAGAAGATATTGCATCTATTGAAAGCACCAATGCTTGGAGCGGCGAAATCGAGGGATCTGAAATCAATTTAAATGGAGGCGACTTTGAAATCATCGCGCAAGATATTCCTGGTTGGTTGGTAAGCAGTGAAAATGGAATTACGGTTGCATTGGATATTATATTGACAGAAGAATTACTCCAAGAAGGAATTGCAAGAGAGTTAATCAATCGCGTTCAAAACTTGCGTAAAGACTCTGGACTTGAGGTTACTGATAAAATTAATTTATTCGTTGAATGTTCGTCAGAATTACAAAATGCAATTCAAAAAAATGGCGATTATGTTTGTAACGAAGTGTTGGCAAATAACATTCAATTTGAAACCTTGGGAACTGATTCTTTAATTATAGATTTAGTTGAAGAAGGAGATGCAAAAATTGCTTTGAAGAAGGCTTAGAAGTTTTTTATTATAAAACAAGTAACTGCAATAACCCTGAAAGGGTGTCATATCTAAACATAGGGCAAAAACCCTATGTTTAATCAACAATTACGTATTCAATAGCCCTGAAAGGGTGAGATATCTAAGCAATATTAATCCCAAACATATCGTTCATCGAATTCTACGTTATATTTTTTCAAAAAAGCCTTGTATTCATCCTGAAATGTTTTTTTCCTATGATGTTCCTTTTGCTTTGCGATATAATTTATTACTATTTCTATTTCTGAAGGATTAACGGAAAAAGCTCCATAACCGTCTTGCCAATAGAAATTTGTGTATGCTTCACCTTTTGTTTTTATCCATTTAGAAGAATTTGATTTCAGTTCCTCAAGTAATTTCACTAATGTTATTTTTTTGGAAAGCATACAAAGGATATGAATATGATCAGTAAAACCACCCACTTTGATAACTTGACATCCTAAGTTATTACAAATACCGCCTAAATAACCGTATAGTTCAGTTTCTACTGATGGATGTATTAGATGTTGCCTGTGTTTGGTGCTAAACACGATATGTATATAATTTTTTACTAGTGACTGGCCCATTTTAGTATTTCACCCTTTCAGGGCTTTGTTTATTCTGGTTAATTTCTAATTCCGATGGACTTTCCCCATCGTTTGCAAATAACACCCTTTCATGGCTTTAATACTAATAAATATTATTAAACGATAATTCTATTCTTTGCTAAAGTAACGAAAAATCGTTTTATTGGTTCCAGCATCTCGAACTAAATTTAATCCTTTTTTTTCTTTTATAAAAATAACTTACATTTGTTACATCCAAGTGCAGCGGCACATTGGGTTTTATTAGAAAATATTTTAGCGTTTGCTAAACGACCTGTAACTGAAAAGACGAAAATTTCAAATCCACAGGGAAGTTAAAGTGAAACGCTCATGCTACGGCGTGGGCGTTGCTTTACTTTGTTGGATAGGGCTTCGTCTCCCTCAGTTACGAGTATGGCAACTGTCCCACGCTTCTTTTTTTACACTAACTCACTGCGGGGCGGGTGAAACTTAAACTTCTATAAAATGAAAAAAGTTATGTTTACAGCCTTTGCACTTTGGCTTTGTTTAAATGCAAATGTGATGGCGCAGGTGCCGAGTTATGTGCCAACGAATGGATTAGTTGGTTGGTGGCCGTTTAATGGAAATGCCAATGATGAGAGTGGAAATGGGAATAATGGAACGGTGAATGGAGCGACGTTGACGGCAGATCGATTTGGTATGCTTAATAAAGCATACAACTTTGATGGAATTAATGATGATATTTCAGTTCAGGGGCTTCAAAATATAAATTTCAATTCCAAAATTTCAATCAGTGCATGGATTAATACAAATCAAATTAGTACAAGTAAAAATGTCGTATCTAAATACGGTGGACTTGATGCTTTTTCACTAGATATTGAGTCTACTACGCTTAAATTTAATGTCTCGCCAGGCAGTACTAATTGGAATACTTGTTTTAACAATAACATCAATTTGACCACAACTAGTTGGCACCATATTGTATCAACATATGACTTCGCAAATAACGTATTTAAAATTTATTTTAATGGGCTCAATGTTGGCTCAATAAATGCACCTTTTCAATTAGGAAATGCTAATAATATTCCGGTGTTGTTTGGTCACTGTTATGACCCTAACAATATTGTATCTAGTCAGCGGTTTAATGGCAAGATTGATGATATTGGAATTTGGAACCGAGCATTAACCGAACAAGAAATTTTAGATTTATACAACGGAAATATTTGTTACGAGAATGTAACAGTAACTGACACATTACTTATCAATACGGGCATTACAGGCTACAATCCAATCACGTATATGAATACTTTGAAAATTTGGCCCAACCCAACCAATGATCAAATAACAATAGATGCAGGTGATTTGACAGCTATGAATGGCTACAGCATTCGAATAGAAAATGCGCAAGGGCAACAAGTATTTCAAAATGTGGTAAACCAACAACAATTTTATATCGATATCACAACTTGGGGTGGTAACGGGTTGTATTTTGTCCAAATCATTGATCCACAAGGAAACACAGTAGATGTCAAAAAAATAATTATTCAATAATTTGAGACTTTATGGAAAAGATAACATTAGTTCTTGATTTTGATGAGCAACTTAGTTTGTCAGAACTATCACGCACATTGTTTGAGTTCAATAGAATGGTTAATTTAACTTCTCGCCTTGATGAAGAATTAAAAGAAAACTTATTAAAACTTGATGAGTTTTCTGACCATGAAATAACACTGATTATTGAGCAATTAAAACAAACAAATAGAGGTTTAAATAGAAACAGACCTCAAGTTGAAATTCAAAACATTTCAATGAATAGTCCACTAGAAATGATTATCAATGCTGACATCGCTATTCATATTGCCATCATTCTACTAGGAGGCGAGAGAAGAGATTTATATCATTATACAATCCCTAGAGGTTTGTTGTCTTATGTTAATGACTTTTGGAGAAAGAGCCGAAATAGTCGTTAATTTTATTAGAAAGGCTTCATTGGATAGATATTAATCTTAAAAACTAAAAAAATGGTTCGGGAAAATTTTTCGAACCATTTTTTATTGAAAATAATTCAAAATCTTATCTGCTAAAACATCACTCAATTTGAAATAACTTTCGCTGGTCCAACCGCCCACATGTGGCGATAAAATGACTTTTTTTGATGCAAGTAATTGTTGAAATGCTTCAGGCATATTTCCATCGAAAAAGTTTTCAAAGCTTGCTTTCTCAAATTCCAATACATCCAATCCTGCGCCGAGGACTTTTCCGTTTTCAATGGCTTTTAAAAGTGCTTTGGTTTCAACGATTTTTCCTCTAGAGAGATTGAGCAAAAAGACGGGCTTTTGAACGCTTTCGAAAAAAGTATGATTCGCCCAAAATAACGTTTCTTCGTTTTGTGGGATATGGAAACTGATCACATCAGCATTCGCGTACAATTCCTCCAACGATGATTCTTTCACAAAATCATTCCCGAAATTGCTTTTGTATTTATCGTAGGCTAGAATTTGAACATCAAATCCGCGTAGTTTTTTAGCGAAAGCTTCACCATTGTTACCGTAACCGATAATTCCAACGGTTTTTCCATCCAATTCGATTCCACGATTTCCTTCGCGATCCCATTTACCTGAGCGCACTTCGGCGTCTGCAATAACTAGATTATTCAATAAAGCCAACAACATTCCCAATGCATGTTCACCTACCGCGTTTCGATTTCCTTCAGGCGCGTTGAAAAGTTGAATGTTTCGTTTTAAGCAATAATCTAAATCGATGTTTTCCATTCCAGCACCAGAACGCGCGATAAATTTCAAATTAGGCGCAAAATCTAGCAATTTTGCATCCATTGGAAAACGTGAACGAATCACTATTCCATCCGCATTTGAAATTAAATTTTTCGTTGATTCAAAATCGGAGTCAATTACTTGAATACATTCATGATTAGCTGCGACTAAACGCTCTTCTAAAATTGGATGAACAGTGTCCAAAAAAATGATTTTCATAACTGAAATTTATAATCCGTATAAAATCATTCCAACTGTGAAGTAGATGAATAACCCCAAAACGTCATTCAAAGTCGTCACAAAGGGTCCTGTTGCAAGCGCTGGATCAATTTTGTATCTATTTAAAATCAATGGAATCATAGAACCCATGATGGCAGCAAAGAGAATTACTACAAAAAGGGCGACACTAACTGTTATTCCAAGCGTTTGATTTTCAAAAACTGTGGCAATTCCGAAAATACAAATCGAGCAGATCAAACCGTTTAACAAACCAACAAGTGTTTCTTTCGCTAATTTAGAGGTGATAGAATCGAATTGATTCCCCCTAGCTAATGATTGAACTACAATCGCCGATGATTGAACACCCACATTTCCGCCCATTGCGGTAATTAGTGGAATGAAAAATGCCAATGCAGGAATTTTACTGATGCTTCCTTCGTAGGTTGAAATTACTTGTGCTCCTAATGTTCCACCCAACATTCCAATCAACAACCAAGGCAATCGAGCTCGAGACATTCTCCAAACGGTTGCATTGGCTTCAATTTTTTCAGAAATCCCCGAAGCCAATTGGAAATCTTTGTCCGCTTCTTCCTTGATGATATCCATGACATCATCAATGGTGATTCGACCAACCAATTTGTTTTGAAAATCTACTACCGGAATGGAAACTAAATCATACTTTTCCATAACACGGGCAACTTCCTCACTGCTATCGGTTGTTTTTACAGAAATAATATTTTTATCTTGGTAAAGGTCGCTAATCTTCGTTTTTGGATTTGCAAAAAGCAATCTTTTTAACGACAATAATCCAACTAATTTATTAAGTTGATCAACTACATAAATCGTATAAACCTGCTCAACATCTTCGGCTTGTCTGCGCAATTCAACGATGCAACGATCGACTGGCCAACTCAAATTTGCTTGAATAAATTCTTTTTGCATCAAACCTCCGGCAGTATCTTCATCATAATTCAAAAGATCGACAATGTCTTCTGCTGCTTCGTCATCTTCCATGTGGGAGATAACTTCTTGAATTTCTTTATCTGTAAGTTCACCAAGAATGTCGGCAGCATCATCAGAATCTAAGTTTTCAAGCTGTTCGGCAATTTCTTTGGAGGAAAGAGTTTTGATGAATCGATCACGCACATCTTCTTCCAATTCCATCAATACATCTGCTTGAAGATCTTCATCTAAACGGAAATAAACAAATTTAGCTTGTTCCTTTGTTAATTCATCAAGTAACTCAGCAATATCAGCAAAGTGCAAACCAAGAATATGCTCGTCAATCCAAACAGTATCTTCTGCTTGAATCGCGCGACGCAATTGCTCTAAAAAATCCTTGGTTAACTCAAAACGCATGTTACAAAGGTAGACATTTCATGGAAAATTATCAGGTAGCATAAAAAATAGATGAAATAAAAAAAGCATTCCCAAAATTTTGAGAATGCTTTGAAATAATATTTTCTAATCTATTGAAATATAACTCTCCTAGCGGTAAATCCTTGATTTGTTTCAATTTTAATCAAATAAACTCCATTTGGAAATAAATTCGTTTCAATTTGATGGTTGAATTTTGTATTCACATCCATTGTCTTTTGATAAACAATTTTACCATCCAAGCCTAGAAGTTGAATGTTTGCCTTTGAAAATGAACTTGTTTCAAAATCAATAAATAAAATATCCTTTGTCGGACTAGGATAAATTACCAAGTTATTTGCAGCATTTACATCTTCTATTCCTGCACAATCATTTACTACCAATGGCTGATTTGCCGTTGCTGTGCAACCTTCAGGACTTGTATAAGCATAAAAAACATTGTGTGTTCCAACGCCAGCAGAAGTAGGATTAAAATTTCCAGCGTTTACACCAACGCCAGAAAATGTTCCACCTGAAGGATTTCCTCCTGATAACGCAAATACAGCAACATCAGAACAAACTGTAGGTTGTGAGGCTAAACTCACAATTGGCGCCGCATTTACCGTAATTGTCGTATTTGCAGCTCCAGAACAACCATTCGCATCTGTATAATTATAAGTGATTACCGTACCTGTTGAAGCTGTACTTGGATTCAAAATACCATTCAATACACCGTTTCCTGAATATGTTCCTCCTGAGGGAAGCCCTTGATTGAGGGTAACTTGATTTTGATTGTCACACAATCCTGTGATTTCAGAAAATGTCACTGTCGGATTTTGATACACGTTCACATTTGCAATTCCAGATCCTATGTTAGAACAAACTCCATCCGAAATTGAAGTTACTGAATAAGCACCAGTTGCAGTAGCGTTAATCGTATATGTATTTGAATTATGACCAGTTATGGTAAAAGGGTTTGCACCATCAGTATAGGTAAAATCAAACGGCGGAGTTCCTGTAAATGAAATTGTAACCGTCGCTGAACCAGTATTTCCAATTGAATTACAAATTGTTCCTCCACCAGAAACGACTGCTGTAGGTTGCGCATTAATCGTGATTGTATAAGAATCAGAGACAGCAGGACAAGAACCAGCGGCCGCGATTGAATTCGTCACCTGAAAAGTACCAGAAGAACTGGCAGCCAAATTTATTTCTCCCGTCGAAGGATTAATTGAAAGTCCAATCGGTGTTGCAGAAAAAACGCCAGAACTTGCGCCGCTCGCAAAAGCAGGAACGGGATTAGTTGAACCAGTGCAATATGCAGCATTTGCATAACTGAAACTTGCGGTTGGATTGTTAGTAATTGTTACCGTTTGCGTTACACTGTTAGGACAAACTACATTCGTGTTGTGAGTAATTGTATAAGTTCCCAGTGAACTATTTGCAATATCAATTTCACCAGTTGAGGCATTGATTGTCAATCCAGCAGGTGACACAGCATAAGTTCCTGTTAAAGTTGCCGTTGGAGTAGCGTTGGTGCTTCCCGTACAAAAAGTATTGGAAGTATAAGTAAAACTTGCATTGTCCAAAGCCGCTTGAGTCAACGTAACACCGTTTGAAGCAGCCGACAAACATCCATTGTTGTTCGTCACTTGTGCGGTATAATTTCCCGGTGCGGTCGCTGTCAACGAATTTGCACTTACACCGAGATTAGTCGTACCATTGTACCAAGTAAAAATACCTGATTGTGTTGCATTTAGCTGCACATTACCTCCCGGACAAATTGCGGTAGAACCAGCCGCTGAAACCACCGGCGCTGTCGACGGTAAAGTTAATGTCGCGATATAATCATTGTATGTATTACAAGCGTAGCCAGAAAAAACATTCGGTGCGACAAATGCAACATAAGTCCCTGTAGCGGTAAAATTATAAGTAACCGTTGCACTTTGACACGCATTAGAAGTTGCAGTAGCCAAAGCGACTGGAGAAGCACAATTTGAAATATCTAAAAAATAAATCAAAAATGGAAACTCAGCTGAAACATTGAAAGTTGCTACACCTGGAGTATTGATATCGAATGAATACCAATCCGTATCTTTATTTGTTCCGTCGTTCCAAGCTTTTCCAAAAACTGTTTGACCACAAGCCAAAGACTGATAAGATGGAGTAACCATATTACAACCACCGTTTAAATCTTGACCACAAGTTTCTATTTCCAAAATTGAACCTGCAGGTTGAGTTAAATCACATTGAGAAAATTGTGTTACACAAATTGTAAAATCAGTTGTGCTAGGAACAGCAGCATACCAATCGAAAACCCGGATATAGTATGTTTGCCCAATGGTCAATGAATTGATTGTAGAAGTTTCAATTCCATCCATCAATGTTGCATCAACACAACCAAGTGAAGTTAATCCCGCACAAGTCCCAGAAAAAACTTCAAAAACACCATCAAAACCCGATGAACCATCAACGGTAATATTAGCACCATTACTCGAGGCAGTAAATTTAAACCATACATCGTCATTTGCTGTTCCATCACCACAAGCCGCTTGCGATTGAGTTGCTGACAAAACTGTTCCGGTAGTTGGTGAACATGAAGCTCCTTGAATTAAGTTAATTGCTCCAGCACAATTGTCATTTACAGGAGCTGAAGCATTTGAAGTATATGTATACGAATCTATTCCGATAAAATCAGAATTAATGCCAGCCGGACCACCATTTGTGACATAATATCTAAAAGCAACACGACCAGTCGTAGGAGCGCCTAAACCTGAAATAGTTGCGGTATATAAAGTCCAAGAACCAGGATACCCTGTTGACGACAAAGTTGGATTTATTGTTAGCAAAACAGTTGTAAAATCTCCGACGGAGGAAGAAGAAGTCCCGACATTCAAACCAGAACCAGCGGTACTAAGTCTGACTTCAAGACGGTCAGGATAGGCAGTTGGACTAGCTGTAATTCGAGAATAGAAACTAATCACATCTCCATTAGAAAAAGTTCTAGATGGCGTGAACAACCAATTGCTCAATGTTGCACCAGTTGTAATATTGTTGGAACTTGCATAATTACAGGACAAAAACGAGTTCGCAGAACCTGCTTGTGCAGAAAAAGTTGTAAGTGGATCCGCAAAAGACCAATTAGCTGCCAATGTAGTAGAAGCAATTGTATCACTGTTGTTTCTGAAATACCAATCTGTAAACAGTGACGTGGTTTCGAAGCCTTCAGAAAAAGATTGCGCGCTCAAATTCGACACAAAAGCGAAAAAACCAGCAAAAAACAAGATAATACTGAATTTCAATTTAGAAAAATATGTTTTCATAGTTGATTATTTGGGTTGATTTGTCTTAGTACTTCTACTTCCAGCACTCTGCGTTGGTTTAGAAACTTTCAGCGCTTTCGCACCAGCTGTTTGATTCGTTTTCGAAGGTTTTACATTCGACGTATTTGCCTTTTTTTCCGTTCTTGCAGGTTCTTCAACTTGCGCAAAGAGCGTAAAATTGACCAAAAGTAAAATACAAGTAAAAATTTTAGTACAACTCATAACTTAAAGTAATAGATTTAAGTAAACTTAAGCTAATTAAACTTTTGAAGCACCATTTTCTTTGATTTTAACACTTTGAATGAAAATTCATGGCATTCGGATTAACATTTCAGCATTATCACTTTTAAATAATTAGTTTTTTAGTTGTAATTGATTGATAATTCAATGCTTTTGAAACTATTATTTGAACTATAATTTTGAAGAATAATATTCACACATTAAATAAAATTCTACTTTTACAAAAGATTTAAAACAAGCGTTAATAATAATTCATGGATTACTTTTTCAGTCACCTTTGGCAAGCATTTCAATTGCCCTTAAAGAATCCAGTCTTGATTTTTTCGCTGATACTTTTCATCATCCTTTTATCCCCGATTTTACTCAGAAAAATTAGAATTCCTTCCATCATTGGTTTGATCATTTCTGGCGTAATTATCGGTCCAAAAGGCTTCAATTTGATTGGAGAAAAACTCCTTGAATCTGAAGGTTCAGTTAAACTGTTTTCGACGATTGGATTGTTGTACATCATGTTTATGGCGGGATTAGAGCTCGACATGAAAGAATTCAAAAAATACAGAAACAAAAGTTTCACGTTTGGATTTCTAACATTTTCCATTCCGATTTTACTAGGTTTTCCAATTTGCTACTACGGTTTACACTTAGGTATGACCGCCAGTATTTTGACCGCATCCATGTTTGCGACACATACATTGGTTGCATATCCAATCGCGAGTAAATTTGGAATTACAAAAAAACCTGCAGTTGCAATTACGATTGGTGGAACTATTTTAACTGACACTGCGGTATTGATTATATTGGCCGTTATTTCTAGCTCTGCGAAAGGTGAATTAAACACTGAATTTTGGGTCCGACTTATAACGTCGTTAACCATTTTCACTTTGATTATGTTTTTGATAATTCCGCGCATCGCTCGTTGGTTCTTCAGCAAACTGGAAAGCGAAAAATCTTCACATTACATTTTCGTCTTGTCCATCATTTTCTTCGCTGCGTTCTTGGCTGAAATGGCTGGTGTAGAACACATTATTGGAGCCTTTGTTGCTGGATTAGTTTTGAATGGTTTAATTCCACATTCATCAGCGTTGATGAATAGAATTGATTTTATCGGAAATGCGATTTTCATTCCTTTCTTTTTGATTTCTGTGGGAATGGTGGTAGATATCCGCGTACTTTTTGATGGATATTGGGCCTTGATTACAGCAGCCGTTTTGACAACATTTGCCATTTTTTCAAAATGGTTGGCCGCATTGGTTACGCAATTAATTTTCAAAATGTCAGGAGCTGAAAGACAAGTGATTTTTGGCTTAAGTACGGCTCATGCAGCTGCAACATTGGCAATCATTATAGTGGGTTACAATACAATCACTGGGACAACCTCTACTGGAGAACCGATTAGGCTTTTAGATGAAAACATTTTGAACGGAACTGTAATTTTGATTTTAATTACTTGCATGACCGCATCATTTGTAACAGAAAATGCAGGAAGAAGACTGTTGGTAGAACAAGCCGAAGACTCAGATTTATTGACCGCACCGCAAAAAAGAACACAACATTTACTTGTAGCGTTAAATGAATTAAAAGGAAACGAAAATATCCTGGACCTTTCCATTTTGATTACAGATAAAAAGGTAATTAATCCAATTTCAGTGGTAAGCGTTCTTCCAGATGATCAACAAGCAGAAAGTCGCATTCACCGCTCTAGAAACCACATGAATGAAATTATCAATCATTATTCTAGTGGAGAAACCAAAGTAAATACGATAGCAACCATTGACCATAATTTATCTAGTGGAATTGCACGAACTTCTAAGGAATTAGCAGCTGATATTGTTGTCATTAACGACAGTGACAAAATGAATTTAATCATGCGAATCGTAGGCGATGACCGTGAGCATTTGTTAGATGTTTGTGACAAAACCGTTTTTTTCTGTCAGCTGGATATGCCATTTATCTCCAAAAGAAGAATCATTTTGATTTGTCCAGAATTGGCTGAATTAGAGAATAGTTTCACGAATTGGCTCGATCGCGTAATGCGATTATCACGAGAATTAAACTTACCGACAATCGTGTTTTCTGGTGAACAAACCTATGAAAAAATCAATTTATATACAGAACAACGAAAATTCAATGTTTCATTGGAACAGAAACAAATCAATGAATTAGACGAATTTTTCTTATTGAATTATAAAATTGAATCCACTGATTTAGTTATCTATTGCTCTGCTAGAAAAGGAGCGATTTCATACACGCCAAGTGTAGATTTTTTCTTAAATAAATTAGAAAAAGCTTTCCCAAACAATGATCGTATTTTGATTTATCCATCTCAACTATCGGACAATCTCTTCAATTCTTACGATGATATTTCAACCAGTCCAATAACCAAAGGAATGGAAACAATTCAAAAAATCGGTAAAGAAGTTGGAAGTATTTTCAAAGGCAACGAGAAGAATTAAAAATCAACTTTTCGCATTTTCTTGATTTCAGCTTTGCGCTTTTTTGCAAGCAAACGCTTTTCTTTCACTGCAAATGGAACTTTGGTTTCCTTTCGTTTTTTTTGAACTTTAAAACTACTTTCAATCCATTCTTTGAACTTTGAAATGACTATTTTCTTGTTTCCAAGTTGACTCCTTTCGACTTGAGAAATAATTTGCAAAATGCCGTCAGTCGTAATTTTGTTGGATAATTTAATTTGAATGA
>JBIKJE010000084.1:0-12846 GCA_044361165.1 Crocinitomicaceae bacterium
ATATTATGAGAACAATGAATTTAAAAGTGATACTCAGTTTCGAAAATGGTTAATAAAAAACAATTTTTTGTATTTTGGTTGGCTGGCTGGAAAAGAAGAAAAATTTTCGATAGATTTGAGTCCATCCATTGCAACGTTTGAATTTATCATACAATATGACACCATAGAAGTTGGTCAGCGCTATATTGTTCTGAATGGTTCATTTTATGTAGAATAAAAAAGTTAAAGATGCAAAACAAAGCTAAATCAATTCGACCATTCTTAGGTTCCAAAGATTTCGAAATTTCTCGCCAATTTTATGCTGATTTGGGATTTTCAGAAGTAGTATTAAGTCCTGGTTTTAGCTATTTTTCCACTTCAAATCTTGGATTTTACCTTCAAGATGCATATGTCAAAGATTGGATTGATAATACCATGGTTTTTATGGAAGTAGAGAATGTCGAAAATCATTGGAATGAATTAGTTGCTTTGAATTTATTGTCGAAATATCCTGATGCTAGACTTGTGCCTGTTCGCACTTTAGATTGGGGCAAAGAATGTTTTTTACATGATCCTTCTGGAATTTTGTGGCATTTTGGTTCGTTCAATTGACTTTTGGTAAAGTGGTTTGATTTATACTATTTTTCAATCATTTACCTTTTTGTGACTTTTGTCACAAAAATTTTGATAATTGCGACTTACCTTCGTTCACATTCTAAAAGATAAGTTCCATGGTAAAGAAGATTTTAAGCATTTTGTTGCTAGTTGTAAGTCATTTATACTCAGTCGCACAGGCGCCTTTTGAAATTTACTTAGAGCCTATGGATATTCCATCTTTAGGAGGGATTCAAGCATATGCATTTGGACAAGCCGATGGTAAATGGTTAATCGTAGGAGGTAGACTAGATGGTTTGCATAAAAGACAACCTTTTGCTTCGTTTGATGTTGCAGGAAACAACAATCAATTGGTAGTCATTGATCCAATTTCCTTGCAAAAATGGACAGCTTCTGTCACTTCCTTGCCGATTTCTATTCAAGAACAGTTGAGCTCAACAAACATGGAGTTTCATCAAGAAGGTGACTATTTGTATTTGGTTGGTGGTTATGGATATAACAATGCAACAGCAGCTAGAAAGACTTTTGAAAATTTGATGGCCATTCATGTACCTAATTTGGTCAATGCAATAATCAATGGCACTTCCATTGATGCAAATTTTCGTCAAATTTCGGATTTGCAATTTGCCGTTACGGGTGGGCATTTGAAAAAGATAAATCACACGTTTTACCTAGTAGGTGGGAATAAATTTGATGGAAATTATAATCCGATGGGGGGAGGAAGTTACACCCAAGTATACACCAATGCGATTAGAAAATTTAATTTATTAGATGATGGAACGAATATAACAATCAGTCATCTACCTGAAATAATAGATGCTACCAATTTACACCGAAGAGATTATAACGTTGTTCCACAGATTTTACCTAGTGGAGAAGAAGGAATTACAGCATTTTCTGGCGTTTTTCAACCTACTGTAGATTTGCCATATTTGAATTGTGTCAATATTGATAGTCTAAACTACACTGTAAATAATTCATTTCAGCAGTATTATAATCATTACCATTGTGCTGTTTTGCCAATCTACTCTGAGGTACAAAATGCGATGCACAATGTGTTTTTTGGAGGAATTGCACAATACTATGACAGTGCTGGAATTTTGGTTCAAGATAATAACGTACCTTTTGTAAAAACGATTGCTAGAGTGACTCGAGACGCCAATGGAAATATGTCTGAGTTTAAATTGCCCGTTGAAATGCCTGCATTACTAGGGACAGGAGCAGAATTGATTCCATTAAAAACAGTTCCTCAATATGAAAATGAGGTGTTTAAGTTGGACGAGCTTACACAAGATAGCACGTTAGTTGGATATATTTATGGAGGAATAAGCAGTACTGCAGCAAACATTTTCTTCACCAATACAGGGTCAGAAAGCAGTGCAAGTAGTCAAATTTTCAAGGTTTATGTTATTAGAAACGACATATCGAATCTTGATAAATTGAATGAACAAAGTGTTGGAACTCTTAAAATGCAAGTTTATCCTAACCCGAATGGAGGAGAGTTTGAAGTCAATTATTTCCTAACAAAAAGTACAGACGTTAAGATCTCATTAATGAGTATAACTGGAAAAGAAATAGAAGTAAAATTGATAAAAAATGCAGGTGCAGGAGAAAATCAATACCATAGAAAAATTAGAAATCTCGACAATGGTGGAACGTATATGCTTACCATCGAAACTGATTACGAAACAGCAGTTCAGAAAATTGTAATTGAACCTTAATTCGAGATTAAAAGCTCACTTTTATAGTTTTGGATAATTTATTGCAAGGATATTCCAATCACACATACATCGTCAATTTGGTCTAAGTTTCCTTTCCATTGGGAGAAATAGGTACTTAATTTTTCTTCTTGCAAATTGAAGTTTTTACTTGTTTCTAAAATAATTCTCCTAAATCCTTCTTTATTTAATTTTTTTTGTCTTTCACCACCAAATTGTGAGTAGTAGCCATCAGAAAAGAGATAAAGTTTATCGCCTTTTTTATAATTGATGATTATTTGATCAAAACTTTGGTCTGACAACTTTAAATCGGTCAAGCCAATAGATTTTTTATTTCCATTGTATTCAATAATTTCTCCATCTGAAACAATCCACAGAGGCCTGTTGGCTCCTGAAAAAGCAATTTCCTTTCTAGATTCATTGATTGTGCAAAATGCCATATCCATGCCATCATTGATGTTAAAATCAGGATTGGTTGACCGAAATTTACTTTCAACTTTGAAATTGATATAATTTAGAATCTGATTGGTTTCTGTGTTTTGCTCGTCTACGACCGCCTTTTTTATTATTTGATTAGCCACAATAGATAAAAGTGCTCCAGGAACTCCATGACCTGTGCAATCCACTACAGAAATGTACTTTAAATTTTCATCTTGATGACACCAGAAAAAGTCCCCGCTTACTATATCTTTTGGAAGTAAAAAGTTAAATGAAGTTGGGAAAATAGTTTCTAGTTCACTTTTCTTGGGTATCAAAGAGTCTTGAATTCGATGCGCATAGTTGATACTATCCAATATCTGCTGGTTTTTGTAAGTAATTTCAGTCAATGAATTATTTAATTCAATGGTCCTCTGATTTACCTTTTCTTCTAATGTTTGATTTAATTTTAGAATTTCTTTTTCTTGCTGTTTGATATATGAAATATCCTTCGCTATGATTGAAATTTCATTCGACAATGCACCAAATTTATGAAATACAAAAGAGCATAAAACAGGGATTTCAATACCATCGGCTGTGGTTAAAATTAATTCTCCATTCCATGATTCCTTTTCTTTAATCTTTTGAAGTATTGGCTGAAAGTTTTCTCTGTAAAATTGCGGACTTAAAAAACTTTTAAAACTGATAGGACCATTGTCTAAATTTAACTTAAGTACTTGTTCTGCTTTTTTGTTTAAATAGCTGACTGTTAAATCTAAATCTGATGTTAGAATTAAATCACCTGCTGATGAAATAATCTCTGAAAGTTTCACAAAATTAGTTTCTAAAATTTTGTTTTTGATTCTAATTTTATGTTCGTTTATTTCTCTTTTTACTACTTGCGGGAGTTTGATGAGATTGTCTTTCATTACGTAGTCAGCAGCACCAGCCCGCATGATTGCCACTGCAGCTTGCTCTCCAATGGTACCTGAAACTAAAATGAAAGGAATATCAATTTTCTCTGCTTTAATATGTTTTAAAACATCTTGTCCGGTAAAACCTAAAAGGTTATAATCTGAAAGCACTAAGTCAAAATGTTGGCTTTTGATTGCGTTTAAAAATTCGTCATAGGTTTCAACTTGAACAAAATCATATGTTTTTTTTGTCTTGTTCAGTTCTCTTTGAAGAAGCAATGCATCATTTTCATCATCTTCGACTAGTAAAATCTGGATATTCATAGGCTAAGAATTTGAAATTGGAGATTCATTTAATAAAATCCAATAAACGCCAATTTGTTTGATTGCCTCTACAAATTGGTTGAAATCTACTGGTTTTCTAATATAACTATTTACACCTAAATTATAACTCATTATGAGATCCGATTCTTCCTTAGATGAAGTCAAAATAATGACAATATAATGATGTGTTTTTTCATTACTTCTTATTTCTTTTAAAACTTGAATACCATCAATAATGGGTAATTTCAAGTCTAATAAAATTAATTCAGGGTCTTCTAAATTGGTGTTGTTTTGATATTTATCTCTAGAAAAAATGTAGTCTAGTGCTTCTTTGCCATCCTCTAAAATAACAACAGGATTTTCGATATTTGCTTTTTTAAAAGCCCTTAAAGTTAAATCGATATCACTTTTATTATCTTCTATGAGTAGAATTCGTTTTGTTGACATTGCTTTACATTTTAAATTTGAATAGTGCGCCTTCATTTATTTGAGATTCAGCCCATATCTGACCTGAATGTAGTTCAATTATTCTTTTTACTGTGGCTAAACCAATGCCAGTACCTGGAAAATCTGATTGTTTGTGCATTCTTTGAAATGCGCCAAATAATTTACTCGAAATTTCACTGTTAAAACCAGCACCATTATCTCTTATGTAAAAAATATTGGATTCATTTTCTGCCTTTAGACTTCCAATTTCAATTTGCGGTTTGGCAACTTTACTGGAAAATTTAATCGCATTGGTTATCAAGTTTGTCATCATGATGTCTAGTAAATTTTCATCTGCTGACAAACACAAACCATCTTCTATTTTTAAGTCAATATCTTGGCGCGGATAAGTTTCTAATTCTCGAAGAAATATTTTTTGACAAAATTGGGTAAAATCGATTTGCTTAATTTTGAGCTGTACTTTACCAATTTTGGAAAGATTGAGAAGATCGTCTATAAGCATTGCCATTCTTTGAGATTCAGTTCTAACCCTAGAAATGTATTCTATTGCTTGTGGATCGAGTGATTCTCCAAAATCTTCAAGTAATGCCAAACTCCAACCATCAACAGCTCTTAAAGGTGATCTTAAATCATGTGAAACAGAATAGGAAAAGGCATCAAGCTCTTTGATTGCAAGTTCCAATTGATTCGTTCTTTTCAAAACGATTTCTTCTAGATTTTCGTTTAAATGTGCAACTTTTTGTTCTGCAATGCGTCGATCAGTGATATCAATTCCAAGTCCAATCATATTTTCTAATTCATCTTTGGCGTTGAATATCGGTGTAAAGTGACGAAGTATATATTTGGGATTTCCCTCTTTATCTGTAATTTTTTCCTCAAAGGGTATGGTTTTTTTCTCAATTATTGCTTGCGAAAATAATTTGTGCCTTAACGAAGGTAAATTGGCAGAACGACCTCTTAATTGTGCATATTCAAAATCTGTTTTGCCCACTATTAGTGATCTTAATTCCGGATCGGCAATTGCTTTGTTATTTAAAAACACATAGCGGTGATCAGAGTCAAAAATTGCTAAATCTGCAGGTATGTCTGCCAAAATATTTTCGTAAAATTCCTTTTGACGTTTAATTTCATGCTGAATTTTACGTACTTCAGTAACATCTCGAAGTGTGATTACATATTCACTTTGATTTACATCATCAATGGCATTCACATTTGCTTCAAAAGTGTGTACGTCGTTTTCTGAATTTGGGAATGTGAATTGGAAAAAAGCATTTTTACCTTTTCTACTTTCAATTACTTTTTTAAATTGAGCCAATTGGATTGTAGTAAAAAAATCCGATAAGTTTTTATCTATAATTGTGTTATCGGAATATTTGATTGTTTTATAAAAGTTCTCACTTACAAATTTCACCTTCAATTTTTTGTCAACAATTAAAATGATTTCTGCAATGTTTTCGATGATTGATCTGATTCTTTTTTCTTTTTCTTCCAGTTGCAAAAAAGCCAATTGAAGATCAGCTGTTTTCTCTGCAACTCTACTTTCAAGTTTTTGATTGAGCTCTACCAACTCATGATTTACTTTAAATAGTTCAGTTTGGTTTTCTTTAACAATATTTTCCAGTAAGTTTTTTTCATCGTCGTATTCAAAATAGGCTTTATTAATAGATAATAAAAACGATTCAAAATAGGGGTTTTGCATAAGTTCACCGAAAAGATCTTTGTCATTACAATGATTTGCAAACTGCCGTTTTAGTAGTCTATGTGTCTCGACTTTTAACATGATGCTATTTTTCAGTAATCAATGTAAGTGTCATTGTTTGATTGTGCAGTGAACAAACTTTCGAATTGGTTGAACTCAATTCTCCGTATGAGTAAAATCCTGTCAAACTAAAATCTTCACTGAAATATTTACTAACCAATTCAACTTCCTCCTGAACAATTTGTTTCAAAACTAATTTTCTACCAATACAACTAACCAAGATGACCAAACCAGCTTTTTCCTCGTTCCTCCTGGATATCTGAAGAGAAGCTAGTTCAGCAGCATTTAAAACGGAGTCGATGTTAGTTTTCATAAGTCTTACTGATGAATTTTCAGGAATGTTCCCAGCAAAGCGAATACTATTTTCAGCTTCATTAACACCAAGAATGGTGCGAACAACTGAGCCATCAGCAGTTTCTAAAGAAAGTGGAAATAAAAGTCCTGAACTAGGTAAATATTTGGCTTTATCTCCCAAGTATACTTTATACAGATCTAGTGCAGGTTTGTGGTCAATTTCGTAAACAATATTTTCGTCACTCTTTGTTACAATTCTTTCTTTTCCAAATATTTCCCAGCCACCTTCTGATGAACAATTGACATTTAGTCGGTCACCATACAAGCCAATTGCCGTGACGATATTTTCACAAAAATCTCCTGATTCATCTGAAACAAGAGTTGAATTAAAATGTACACCATCTCCTGCCAATCCTCCCGAAACACTTACTTTTCCATTAGTAACGGAATTTATTCCATTTACTAAGTTTGTTCCATTTACGTTTAATCCATCTGAGAGAACAAAGATGTGTTTCAATTCATCGTTTAATAGATTGTCAACCAATTGTGAGCCCACAAGAAATGAATCCTCTTTTTTAGTTACTTTGAAACTACAAAGGCGAACATAGGAATGGACAAATGAAACAGTAGTTAGTGTAAATGAGCCCTCAAAAACGTTTGTTTGAACAATTTCACCTGAGGTTGAGCAGGCAATAATTGGTATATCTTTGAATTTGTCTTTTAAAATCTTGGAAATTTCTTTGGTTAGAAATTGTTTATCTGAAAAAATGAAAACCAGACTTTCATCAGAAAGATCATAATTACTAATGTAGTTATGAATCTCTATCTTATTATTGGAACTATACTGTCTTGTCTTCATTTTAATTTTTTAAAATTGAACTTAATCATCAGTAGACCAAAATGAATTTACAACAAGCTTTAATCAGAAGTATCATATAAGACTCTAAAATGGAATCGTATATTTTTTTTGTATAAAATTGATACTTTGACTAATTGTTGTCAACGAATATAATTAATTTTTAAATAAAAAAACATGTTTTGTTAAATTTTTAGTTGAAGTGCATTATTTTAAACTTGAAACTATAAATTTAGGAGGTTTAAAAAGGCTTGTTTTTGCTATTGCTGCAGTAATCTTCCAGTGCTAATTTCTTTAACGGAAATAAGCGAAGGTGTTCCATAGAACCAAATGTCTCCAAACGACTTTATTTCTCCACGCAAAGGAATTCCTTCTGCTGCTACTTTGATTTTACCGACTGTTTCACTCGAAACATAGACAGAATCTTTAATTTTTAAATCCTTTACATCGCAAAAACCATTGCTTCGGGCTGAAATTCTGGCAAAATCAGTCTTTCCTGAAAGGGTGTAGTCTCCCCAACCATGTGATATATCCGCATTGATAATCAGTGAATTTACTTTTAAATTAACAGAGCCAGCTCCATCTCGAATCATCAATACAAAATACGGCACATTTAAAGTATCCAAACTTTTCATTGGCTCTGTTCCCTCAAACTGAACATTCGAAAGATTGGTAAAATGGATTTCGCAAGTAATGACTTGATTTAATTTTCTCAAGAAATTGCATTTATTGTTGTTTTCAATGAAGAGAACTTGATCTTCATCTATACTCCAATGTATAAAATTCACCAAGTTTTCTCCGCCTTTAATTACCAATTTATCTGTACTGTCTTGAATTAATATGTATTCAATATGTTCTTTCAAAAAAAGTTTGTCAAATGCAGGAAGTTCAATTGTTTTTTCTGCCGCTTTACCAATGCTTTTGAAACAACTTCTGTTTTCCGCTTTTTTACAACTTCCTAAAATTAAAGAAGTCAAAAGGAAAATTAAAATGATATTTTTCATGACTTGATATTTAAAAAGTGTATCCAATTCCATATTCAACATAGTCAGCTTTTGCCCAGTGTGTTTTCAATGTGAAATTAAGCAATAGTTTTTCATTCACCTGATAGCGCATTCCTAAACGATGATACATTCTACTGTCAGGAAAATATTCATCCCTAACATACATTCCCATTCCCAGTACAAAGTTTAATTTATCTAGTGGTAAAACATATCCGCAATACAATCCTAGCTGTGCGATTCCTTCTTTGGTTTTATGGATTTGTGGTTTGTAAGCATTAATACTCGTTTTGTAAATGAAATCCAAACCTAATTCCATTCCGGTCTTAGGTGTAAAGATTTTTTTTCCAATCAACGAAAGTGCATAAATCGGATATTTTTTTCCTCCCGTTGGAAAAACTTCTTTGGCAGATAAAATTCCGATTGCAGAAAGCTTCCATTTTTCTTCTGGAGTGGCATATATTTCTTTCGAGATTTTATTGACTTGTCGAAAAGTGTGACCAATTCCTACACTCAAATAAGGTAAATTGATTCCTAGGTTCGGAACCTTGGTAGATCCATTGCTGCAATGCGTTAAGTCAATCCCCGCTAAAATATGATTCTTTCTGTATATTCCCAAATAAAATCTAGAGCGTAATCCAAAACAAATCAATGCGTTGATATGAGTACTCATCGCTACATTTTTGGGATTTAATTCTTGGTCAAAAATTTTGGTGTTCCAACTTGCCCCAGCTCCCAATCGGCCTGATAATTCAAATTTTTCAGTTTTTTTGAATGGAAAATCTATAAAGGTGTAAACCCCATAAACTTGTCCTAATATCTCATTGTTCCCAACTGTGCTTCCGAACAAAGTCAAGCCAACTTTAGGGAATTTATATGCGCGATGGTAATCCTTTGAACCATTTGTAGAAATAAAGTAGCTGATTTCACCACCAAGCGCATGTTCGCGTGGTAAATGTCCCATCACACCTCGGTGAGCCAATAAAAAACCAATTTTTGGATTCACTTCAATTCCCCATTCTCTGCGCTGAGAGAAGCTTAAGGATGAATAAAGTAACAATCCAAATAGTAGCCAAAATCTCATTCTCATAGGGCAAATGTATATATAATCTCAATTCTACATAACTTCGCAGCAAAAGATAGAACTTTGTTTAATAAAAAATAAATCATGGACGAACGATTAATAGCATTTGAAAGATTATTGAATATCATGGACGATCTAAGAGAAAAATGTCCTTGGGATAAAAAACAAACTTTTGAAACACTTCGTCCATTAACGATAGAAGAAACCTACGAGTTGGCTGATGCCATTTTGGACAAAGATTTAAACGGAATCAAAGGAGAATTGGGTGATTTGTTCCTGCATTTGGTTTTTTATAGCAAATTAGGTTCTGAAACGGGTGATTTTAATGTGGCAGACGTTTTGAATGGTATTTGTGAAAAATTGATTTTTCGTCATCCGCATATTTATGGCGATGTAGAAGCCAACACAGAGGAAGAAGTAAAGGCCAATTGGGAAAAGTTGAAATTGAAAGAAGGAAAAAAATCCGTTTTAGAAGGTGTTCCGAAATCACTTCCTGCATTGGTTAAAGCAGCAAGAATCCAAGAAAAGGTGAGGGGAGTAGGTTTTGATTGGGACAATAAAGACCAAGTTTGGGCAAAAGTACAGGAGGAAATTGGTGAATTGAATGAAGCGGTCGATGAAAAAAATCAGGAAGAAATTGAAAATGAATTTGGCGATGTACTTTTTTCATTGATTAATTATGCACGTTTTATTGATATCAATCCTGAAAATGCTTTGGAACGAACCAATAAAAAATTTATCAGTCGATTTCAATGGATGGAAAATCAAATAACTGTAGATCAAAAAGTAATGTCTAACATGAATTTGGAAGAATTGGATGCCTGCTGGAATCAAGCCAAACTGGCATTAAAAAGGAATAATTGAAAGAATTAATTTTCAATTCACGCTCAAAGTGTTAGATTTCCCGTTCACTCAATCAAATGGTGACTTTACTACTTTTCTCAATTTTAGTACGAAAAGAAAGATAAATTATGTACTTTCGCAATGCTAAAAATTGCTAAAACTCAATAGAAATTACAATATGCAGACTAGAAAACTCTTCTTATTTCTCTCGTTTACTTTACTTACTTTTCTTTCGATAGCTCAATCGGCAACGATCAGGGGATATATCCGTGAAAAGAAAAATGGTGAGCCAATTTTATTCATTAAAGTCAAAGTTACAGATGCTTCAGGAGCTTCATTTAGAGCTACCACTGACCTAAATGGTTTTTTCTCTATTCCGAAATTGAATACAGGAAAATACAATTTGGTTATCGACAATGATGGATACAAAAAACTGGAGAAAAAAGTTGATGTCGTAAAAGCGACAGGAATTATAGATTTGGAATTCGAATTGGAAGAAGCGGCGGAAGAACTGGGAGAAGTGGAAGTAAGCGCTTCTCAAAAACAAAAAACAACGCAAGTAGGAAACTCTGAAATTCGATTAAGCAAAAAAGAAGTTGAAAGAATCCCAAGTCAGGGTGGTGAAAGTGACGTTGTTGCCGCTTTAAGTGTTACGCCTGGTGTAACCACAACTGGTGACCAAGGTGGACAATTGTACGTGAGAGGAGGAACGCCAATTCAAAATAAAATTTTGTTGGATGGAATGACGATTTATACGCCTTTTCACTCTATCGGATTTTTCTCCATTTTCGAAACAGAACTGATTAAGAACGTTGATATTTATACAGGTGGATTTGATTCAAAATACGGTGGAAGAATTTCTTCTGTTATGGATATTACCTACAGGGATGGAGATAGAAAGAGTTTTGGTGGAAAAGTTTCTGTAAGTCCTTTTTTAGCAAAATTGGTACTTGAAGGTCCTTTCAAAAGATCATCTGACGGTAAACCAAGCAAAGCTTCTTATGTTTTTTCCGCGAAACATTCATTGCTAGATTATACATCTCAAAATCTATATCCTCGTGTGAATGAAGGAAATGGATTGCCATTTGCTTTCACAGATTTGTATGGTAAAATTACCTTGAATGCACATGGAGGTTCAAAATTTAGTTTTTTTGGATTTAGTAACAGCGATAAAGTAAAATACACCAATGTTGCAGATTTAGGATGGACCCAAGCGGGTGGAGGAATGAACTTCGTATTGGTTCCAATTGGTTCTCCGGTTTTTATCCGCGGACATTTGAATGCGTCTAATTACTCCTTGAGTTTCTTAGAAAAAGGATTGCCAGAAAGAACAAGTTCTATCGGCGGTGCAGATTTAGGATTCGATTTCACTTTCTTTCAAAAAAATGAAGGTCAAATTGATGTCGGAGTTAATATCAACGGTTTCCAAACTAAATATTTGACTTACAACGAAGCAGCAAGAAAAATTGAAGATCAAAACTTTACATTTGAAGTAGGAAGTTACATCAATTACCGTGTAATCAAAGGTCGTTGGGTAATTCAACCTGGTTTCAGAGCGCAAGCATATGCCTCTAGAGGTGTTATTTCTCCTGAGCCAAGACTTGGATTGAAATACAACATGACTGAAAAAATGAGATTGAAAATTTCAGGTGGTCGTTTCTCTCAAAATTTTACTTCAACTTCTTCTGACAAAGATGTTGTCAATTTATTTAACGGTTTACTATCTTCTCCAACCAATCTTCAATCAACTTTCGTAACTGAAGGTGGAAAAGAAAAAGAGGTAAGAAATGGATTACAATATGCTTGGCACGCAATTGTAGGTTATGAATGGGATTTGAATAAAAACTTAAGTGTCAATATTGAAGCTTACTACAAGTACTTTAGTCAGTTAAGCAACATCAATCAAAATAAACTTTACGATGATGTAGCTGAGTTCTCAGACGTGGATGATGTTTTCAAAAAAGATTTCATTATCGAATCTGGAAAATCTTACGGAGCTGATTTATTGGTTAAATATTCAAAAGACAGACTTTTCATTTGGACAGTTTATTCTTACGGTAAATCAACCCGTTGGGATGGTTTCCAAACCTACGCTCCCGTATTTGATAGAAGACATAACGTAAACGTGGTTTCAAGTTATACTTTTGGAAAGAAAAGATCTTTAGAGGTTAATATTCGATGGAATTTTGGTTCAGGTTTGCCTTTCACACCAACTTCTGGTTACTACCAAAATGAAACTTTCCAAAATGGTGTAACAACAGATATCAATACTTCAAATTCAAACAATGTAACTGTTTTATTGGGTGATTTCAATTCTAAAAGATTGCCAACGTATCACCGTTTAGATATCACTGTTAAAAAGAATTTTACATTTAAAAATAAAACAATGATGGAGGTTGTTGCAAGTGTAACGAACCTTTACGACAGAAAGAATTTATTTTATGTGAATCGTGTCACAAATCAAAAAATCTATCAATTCCCAGCTTTACCAAGTTTAGGATTGAGTTATAAATTTTAATCGAATAAATCGAAATTAAAGTCTTCCAAATTGGGAGACTTTTTTTTTGAAGAAAAAATGCACGGTATTTGGAAAGC
>JBIKJE010000085.1:0-12661 GCA_044361165.1 Crocinitomicaceae bacterium
CTTCTTCGGGTTCTTTGCATGTGGTGAATTTGGAGGAAAAACGCGAATTGAAACACTTCATACAACACAAAAGCGCCATTTTTGCTATTGTAGAGAATTTCCATAAAAATCACCTTTATACGACCGATGCAGATGGAAATCTTGCGATTTGGAATACACTCAATTGGAATTTACTGATTTTCTTGCCCTTGCAAGTTGGCAAAATCCGCGACATTCACGTGAGCAACGATGGGAAAATTATATTTGTTGCCTGTCAGGATGAAAACATTCGCATTTTTGAAACGAGCAATTACAATGAAATTCAATCTTTTCATGCACACAAAGATGGCGTCAATTGTTTGCATCTTTTTCCGCTCAAACCGCAATTGTTGCTCAGCGGCGGTAAAGACGGACATTTGCGCATTTGGAACTGGAAGGAAGAAAAATGCTTGTATGAGATTCCTGCGCACAATTTTGGGATTTACCGAATCATATTCCTGCAACAAGGACGCGTTTTTGTGACCGCCAGTCGTGACAAAACCATTAAAATCTGGGATGCGTTCTCAGCAGATGTGTTAAAAAGAATCGAACGCAAAGATGGAGGACATTCCCACGCAGTGAATGATTTATGGAAAAAAGATGAAATGAATTTCGTCTCCACCGGTGATGATAAAAGAATTATTTGGTGGGAGATGAACGAGGCTTATTAGTGTTTTTGCTAGTAATCTAAATTGTTTTCTGTTCAAAATATCATTAAAATTTATCGTGAATAAGAATGTCTCGAGGAAGAGATATATAGACTAAATGGTAATGTCATACATTTGGCCTTTGAAGAAAGGTTTTTAATTGCGCACTGAAAATGTAGAATTTTGGAGGACTTCCGAAGGATGCTGCTAAGCGAACCTGCGCAACGCAAGTGAAGTAGATCAAGGACAAAATCACTTTATCAGAAGCTGTTAAAATAAAGCGCTTATTTAGTAAAACTTTTTTGAAGCACAAATTTGCGCTTTAACTTTCTGAAAGAGCCTTGATTTTTTGGTTCTTTTTGATCAAGCAAAAAGAACATAAAAGAACTATTTTTAATTCAATTCCTTCTCATCATCAATCTCTGCTAAATATTTCACTTCAACGAAGTTCAATTTATTGCCAGTTCTTTCGAGTACGGTGATTTCGTAATCGTCAATGGTGATTTTCTCTTGCACGTTTGGAATTTTCCCGAATCTTTGAATGATAATTCCTGCCAAGGTATCAAAACGTTTGTCTTCTTTAAAAGGCGAAGGCAACATGTTGTTTACATCGTTAATCGCTGCTGTAGCCATTACTTTGTAAGTATAATCATTCGTTTTTACTACAATTGGAACTTCGTTGTCGTCTTCATCTTGAATTTCTCCAACCAATTCCTCAATGATATCTTCCATCGTCACCAAACCTTCCATTCCACCAAATTCATTGACAATGACAGCCATGTGAATGTGTTTTTGTTGAAATTCTTTCAATAGAATCCCGATTTTTTTGTTTTCAGGAATGATGATTACTGGACGCATCAAATCTTTGATGATGATTTCCTCGTTTTTTCTAAGTTTTTTGAGAATATCTTTGATATAAATGATTCCAGTGGTATTGTCGATTGTTCCTTCGTAGCAAGGAATTCTAGAATATCCTTCGTTCAACATGCGTTCTAATTCGCTGTCATTGAAATTATTGACATTCAAAGAAGCTACTAGATTTCGAGGAATCATGATTTGTTTGGCTGTTCTTTCAGAAAAATCGAAGGCATTTTTGATGATGTCGTAATCGTTGGTTTCGATCGAACCGCTTTCACTACTTTGTTGAATCAAATATTTCAACTCGTCAGAACTGTGAATCTCCGATCCGTGAACCGTTTTAATGCCCACCATGCGTAAGACGATTGTCGCAAAACCGTTCAAAACCCAAATAAATGGTCGGAAAATCAAGTAAAAGAAATTCAGCGGATACGCGACAAACAAAGTGGTAGATTCAGCTTTTTGAATCGCGATAGATTTAGGTGCCAATTCACCAAAAACGATATGTAAAACAGAAATGATAGCAAATGCGATTGGCAAAGCGATTTGGTGTGCAAGGTGTTCATTTTTGATAATGTCCATTCCCGTCATGTCCATGATCCCAATAATGATTTTTGAAACAACAGGTTCACCAACCCAACCTAATCCCAAACTTGCAAGCGTAATTCCTAATTGTGTCGCGGCCAAATAACCGTCTAAGTGATTGACAATATGTGCAGAAAGTTTAGCTGGTCTGCTGCCTAATTGCGCTCTGATTTCGATTTGTGAAGCTCTGACTTTAACTATTGCAAACTCTGCTGCAACAAAAAATCCATTCAATAAAACTAAAAAGGTGGTGATAAAAATATCAAGTGCCATTAAAAAATTTGTTTTTGCAAAGATAAAATTATTTAAGTCAATAGAAACGAATTAATTCAGGTTCTTATATTTTGTTGTGAAAGCAATAAAATCCTAAAACAAAATAAAACAAACTTAAAAAGGATAACCAATCCCAAAGTTCAAACTTGGAATAAAAGGTTTCGGCATGATGCTTTTATAATCTGGTCCTAAGGCAACCAAACCTTCATCATAATAGGCTTTTCTCGACTGGAAGATCCATCTAGATCCGGCAGGCATCGCAGGATTGTTGATTGGCAATCCTAAATCCAAACGCACAATGAAAAAGCTGAAATCTATACGCAAACCAAAACCAGCAGAATAAGCAATTTCTCTGTACCAATTCTTTGAAAATTGTCCTCCTGGACGTTTAACGTCATTTTGTGTTGTCCAAACATTCGCAGCATCAAGAAATACTGCACCTTTGAACAATTTACTCATCGAAAAACGATATTCAGCTGAACCACCTAATCGAATGTCTCCAATTTGCGTTGCAGTTCTGTTTGTATCTAAATAGTATTTGTAGGCTCCAGGACCCAGTGAACGTGCTCGCCATCCCCTGTTGTCATTCGCTCCACCTGCGAAAAAACTATAATCGTAAGGCATAGATGTGGTGGTATTTCCATAGGGAATTCCAGCACCTGCAACAAATCGAAAGTTGAACGACTTGCCTTTTGAAAGCGGATAACCAACTATTACTTCATTATCCAATCGTGCGAATTGAGAATAAGGAACACCAAAAATTTCCTCCTGAAAAGTTACAGTATCCGTTTTATGACTGAGCCAACTTGTCAATAATCCAGCATGATCAAAAGTTGCATTGTAAAAAACAGTGGTTTTTCCTTTTTTCTCAGTCTTGTTGTTATATTCAAAAGTAACTTTGAAATCCTGCCAAATGAATTGATCGCTGTACGCATTTCTCAAAAACAAGTCATTATTTTGAATTAATTTTTGCTCAAACGCATCATTTTTATTAATGGCAACGAATTTTACAACCGATGCAAAAGGAAATCCAAATTGCAACAATTGCGTTTTATTGAGCACGAATTTATAGGTGTAATTGAACTGAAAAACACCGCGATCAAAATCCAATCTTTTCTGATAATTATACGCGGTTGAAAGAATTGTACGAGGCGCTTTCCTTTTGGAAAGTTTAGTGATTTTAATAGGAAACAAACCAGGTAAATCGAATTTTACTGTTGGACCAATCTCAAAAGTGTTGAAACTTCTCGCAGCATTTTTAATTTTCTCACCATCCAGCGTTTGATCAAAAATGGGCGGTTGAGATTCAAAACCTCCGCTCAAACTCAACGTCAATTTTTCAGTTCCCTTGAAAAGATTTTTGTTATTGTAATTGATTGAAGCCGCCACTCCCAAGAATCCATTTGAATTGGTAAATCGAGGTTCAAAACTATAACTTTGTTTAGCTGCAGGAACTAAATAGTAATGGACATCGATCAAGTTTGTGCCTGAAATTTCTTGTATTACTGGTTTTATTGTTTGAAAAACACCCAATTGTGACAATCGAGCATATGATCTTTCCAAATAATACTCTTTGTACAAGTTTGTTTCTTCTAAATAATTTTGTAATTCTAACATTTCTGGTCTTACAGATAATTCACCATTGAATTTGAAAGAAGCCATTCTCAAGGGCTGCAATACAGCAGAATCCAGCTTGAAATGTTTATCAGCTTTCTCCTTCTTGGTCATATAAATTTCTTGATATCTGAGAGAATCCAATGTATTTAGAAAATTGTTTTCAATGGGCAATAGTCCCCTTGCTTTCGCAGAATCTTCAAAGTTTCCTTGGTAATAAATTTTATCCGCCATGTGAAAATAAACCCTCCTCACATAAGTAGCTTGATGGGCAACATCCTTGGTGACATCTCTTTCCTTAATTGAACGATTGATAAACTCCAATCTTACTATTACTTTAAAATTTGAAATTGAATCCTTGGCGCTCGAATCCGCCCAAATATTGATATGGGATGGACTAAAACCATAATATCCAGCGTCCCGCATATAACGTGCAACTTTTGATTTATAGGATTCAATAATATCTGAATCCAAGTTTTGACCAACCAAGCTTTCAAATTCGGGCTTTTTCATGTACTTCATGTAATCTCCAACAATGGAAGGATTCTTTCCGCCGTAAAGCACTGTGTCGATGGTATATGGTTTTCCTGTTTCTACCAAATATGAACTAACAATTTTACCTCTTTTAATTACATTTTCAGCCTTTACATCTCCAAAGTAATACCCCTTTTTCTTCAGATAAATTTGAAGTTGCTGTAAAGATTTAGCTTGTAAAGATGAATCATAAATAACAGGTTTCTCCCCTACTTTGTACTTGAACCATTCTCTAAAAAACTTGCGGGGTGTAATTGTATCTTTCAGAACTGGAATTTTCTGAGTATATTCAGTCTGACCCTTTTCTCTTGCTTTTTCAATTCGCTTTTTATTGATATCATAAACCTTGTCGAGCCTTTTTTCATTGATTCGTTTCAACCTATTATTTGCCTTTTCTCTTTTGAGTGCGATTGTCAGTGAATCAGTTTTGATGATGTAAAAAAAAGTTTCCCTATTGTAAGCCCAAAGTTTCATCTTCAAGCCCAAAGTTCTCCGATTTGGTTGTTGACGAATAATTTCATTCATTGTTTCAAGGTCGAGATTATCTCCTTTTACAACCAATTTGTTTTTTTTCATCAAGTACTTGCCTTCAGGAACATGTTTGGTTTGATGACATGAAACTAAAACAAAAACTAGGCAAAAAGCAATATAATATGTAAGTTTGAACAATTTCAAATTCATTAATTGAATAACAAAAATAGTAAAAACGAAGCTTTAAATGATTTCTAATTCCAATATTAAGTTAATCAAATCATTGCAACAAAAGAAATTCAGGGATGAATTGAACCTTTTTGTAGTTGAAGGAGAAAAAATGGTTCAAGAATCTTTGCATTGGAAAAGCGAATATCTTGTTGATTTGTATCATACTATAGATTTTTCAATCCATGCAGGCAACATGGACGAGCGAAAAATAAACCTGATTTCAGAAAAAGAGCTGAAGCAAATTTCAAACCTTCAAACTCCTAATAAAGCACTTGCTGTTTTTAGAAAATGGCCAAATACCACCAGTAAACTTCCTTTCTACATCGCTCTAGATGGTATTCAAGACCCGGGGAATTTAGGAACAATTATGCGTCTTGCTGATTGGTTTGGAGTGGCAAAAATTCTTTGTTCAAAAGACACAGTAGATTGCTTTAATCCAAAAGTTGTACAGGCGACTATGGGCGCTATTTTCAGAATTGAAGTTGAATATTTAAATTTAGCTGAAGCTTTTGAAGCACTCGAACTCCCCATTTTTGGTGCTCTTTTAGAAGGAGAAAATATTTACTCAAAATCATTAAATCCAAATGGAATTTTAGTTTTGGGCAACGAAGGAAAAGGAATTTCTGAAAAAATTCAAACTTTGATTGATTTCCCTATTTCAATTCCTCGCTTTGGTGAAGCTGAATCTCTCAATGTATCCGCCGCAGGAGCAATCCTGCTTTCAGAGTTTTTTAGAAAGTCTTGAATCTGAAATAATTATTAAACTGTTAGCTATTCTTAATTTCAGCGAATTAAATTCTAACCGTTTTCGCGTTCTAGATTTTCTATCAGCCATTTAAAAAGTTGCTCGTAAACTGAATCACGAACTGCTTTTTTGGATAGAATTAAATCATGCATGCCATTTTCAATAGATTGAACCTTTACATTTCCTTCTAATTTTGAAGCATATCTTTCAATGTGTTTGACATTTAAAACTGCGTCTCCAGTTAGCATTTCATCTATCCATTTATTGGTATAAACAGAATTATTTGAATGCATGACCAAAGTTGGTTTAGACATTTTTAAACCTCGGTGGATTTGCTTTTGTCCATCGTAAATTGCTTTCAACCATCCATAATTTACTGAGGGAGCATTGTGAGGTTTCCAATCCAGATTATACTGCCATTCTCCCTTGTCTTTATAATATATACTCATTCCATACCAAGGCGATAGTCCACCTTTCATCAATTTTTCTGGTTTTTTTGCCCCTTTTTTTACAACCAAAGGCAAAACAACTTTTTTCAGAATTGGATTAAGATTCATGTCATAAAATGGACTGTTTAAGTAAACGGCATCAAACAATTCTTTCCCAATGCGTTGATTTGCATAAAGGGTCACAATCAAACCGCCTGTTGAATGACCTGAAATCAGAATTTTGTCAACACCTTCGTGGTGCATAATGCTAAGTGCAGTGTCGATATCGGCAAAGTATTCGTTCAAATTTCTAACATTACAAATTTTCTGATTTTGTAAATGTGAACGACCGTATTTCCTTAAGTCTAAGGCGTAAAATGCAAATCCTTGTTTCGCGAATTTGTCTGCCATCTCAGCTTGGAAAAAATAATCACTAAAACCATGAATATATAACACACCAATTTTAGATTGAGCATCTTTTCTTTTCACCAAGGTACATGTCACTTTTCCCTCATAATCATCCGGTTGTTGGATTGTCGCTTGCTCAAAGGCATCTCCCAAAACGTCTTTTTTATAATCTACTTGAGCTGCTAAATTAAAGTGTAATCCAAGCAATAGAATGACTTTTTGTTTATTTAAACGGCTGATTAATGACATGTTACTTGATTTTAAAGTATAAAAAAACGGTCAAAATAAATTCTGACCGTTTCCTAGAATTTTGTTTTTTTATTTCAATGTGGAAGGACAAACAAAATTGGTTGTTTGCATACCAGTTTTCTTAATGGCGCCAAATCCTCCTGCAACATCAATCAAATTATGTATTCCACGGCTTTTCAAAATCGAAGCAGCGATCACAGAACGATATCCGCCAGCACAATGTACGTAAAAAGTTTCATCCTTTGGAAATTCTGCTAAATGATCATTTAAGAAATCAAGTGGCGTATTTTTACCATCATTCAAATGCTCAGCATTGAATTCATTGCTTTTTCTTACATCAAAAATAGAATGCTTATCCACTTCAACATTTGTCTTAAATTCTTCAGCAGAAATTGATTCAATTGTAGCAATCTCTTTTCCTACATTTTTCCATGCATCAAAACTTCCTTTTAAAAATCCGATGGTATGGTCAAAACCAACGCGCGCCAATCTTGTGATTACTTCTTCTTCTCTTCCTTCCGGAGCAACCAATAGAATTTCTTGTTTCACATCCTTAATTAATGCACCAACCCACGGAGCAAATCCGCCATCGATTCCGATGAAAATTGAATTTGGAATGTGTCCTTTGACAAAATCTTTTTCATTGCGAACATCTAAAATCATTGCATCTGTTTCATTCGCAGCCACTTCAAATTCCGTTGGATTCAAAGCCATGGTTCCGCGTTTGATTACTTCATCAATGCTTTCATATCCGTTTTTGTTCATCATTACATTCAATGGGAAATAAGCTGGAGGTGCAACTAAACCATCTGTCACTTCTTCAACAAATTCAGCTTTGGTCATATCGGCACGCAATGCATAATTAATTTGCTTTTGTTCACCAATGGTTCCAACAGTTTCTTTAGACATATTTTTACCGCAAGCTGAGCCCGCGCCGTGTCCAGGATAGACGATCACATCGTCTGCCAAAGTCATAATTTTTGTTCTCAAACTATCATATAAAGTCTCTGCCAATTGTTCTTGTGTAATTTCAGCCGCTTTTTGCGCCAAATCAGGACGACCTACATCTCCTAAAAACAACGTGTCGCCACTAAAAATACAATGGTCTTTCCCATTTTCATCGATTAATAAGAAAGTTGAACTTTCCATTGTATGCCCAGGCGTGTGTAAAACTTTGATTTGGACATTTCCCAATTGAAAAACTTGTCCATCGGACGCAATTGTTGCTTTAAAATCTGTATTTGCAGTTGGTCCGTATACAATCTCTGCTCCTGTTTTTTCAGAAAGTGTCACATGTCCACTTACGAAATCAGCGTGAAAATGCGTTTCAAAAATGTATTTGATTTTCGCATTGTCCGCATTTGCTTTTTGAATATAGGCATCAACTTCTCTCAACGGATCAATGACAGCAACTTCTCCATTACTAACAATATAATAAGCTCCTTGCGCTAGACACCCTGTGTAAATTTGTTCTATTCTCATCGTAAATATTGATTATTTGTATTCAAAGATACAATATTTGTTTTGCAACAGTTTGTTACAAATGTCACATTTTAAAATTATTGTGGAAAATCCTTAGTTCATTGAACCAATCCAACCTTCCCATGCTTTCTCAAGCGTTTCGGTAAAAACCTCTTTTGGTTGTGCGCCTGAAATAGCATATTTGCGATCCAAAACAAAAAATGGAACACCTCTCACTCCTATTTGTTGGGCTTCAATGATATCATTTTGAACTGCATCTTTAAACAAATTGGAAGCCAACATCGTTCGGATTTCGGTTTCATCTAAACCCACATTTTTACCTAATTCAACCAAGATTTCTACTTCAGAAACATCTTCACCTTCAGTAAAATAAGCTTTGAAAATCAACTCTTCTAATTCATTTCCTTTTCCATATTTTTTGGCTAAATGCGACAATCTGTGTGCATCAAATGAATTGGCAATAATCGCTTTATCAAAATTATATTCTAAACCTTCCGTTTTTGCTTGATCGGTAACATTTGCATGCATTTCAATTGACCATTGTCGATCGCGACCATATTTTTCAGCCAAATAATCGTAAGTTGATTTCCCAGGTTGAGATTTCGTTGTTGGATCTAATTGAAAACTTTTCCACTCAATTTCAACCTTTTCTTTGTGCGGGAACTCATCCAATGCTTTTTCGATTTTTCTTTTACCGATGTAGCAAAATGGACACATAACATCTGACCAAATTTCAATTTTAAGTTTGTGATTTTCTGACATGATTGTAAATTTTTTAACTTGTTTTGAATGAAGTAAAATTACAAAAAACCAATAATTTACACTTCATGTTTTGTCAAAAAAGACTTAACAAAACTTTATTGGAATAATTTTAACAGTCCTTAACTTTTGAAAAGAAATATTGTTATTTTTACTGCATGACAAAAATCTGCTTAATTGCAATCATGCTAATCATTTATCAATCTTGGAATGCGCAAGGTTGGCAACCTGTTGGTGCTCGTTCGATGTCCATGGCAAATAGTACAGTTGCAGTTTCAGATGTATGGAGTTTTCACCACAATCCGGGAGCTTTGGCCAATTTGAAACAAACTTCTGCAGGATTGAGTTATGAAAATCGTTACTTGTTAAAAGAACTTCAAACACAAGCTTTTGTTGTCGCAATTCCTTTGAAAGTCGGCGTACTTTCTGCAGGTGCACAATCTTATGGATATAAAGTTTACCGCACCACAAGAATTGGATTTGGTTACAGCATGAAATTAGGTGAAAAATTATCAGCGGGAGTGCAGCTGAATTACCAAGGTTTGCGCATTGAAAATTATGGTTCTAAAAACAGCGTAACCGCTGAGGCAGGCGTTTTGGCAAAAATCAATGAGAAAATTTCAGTTGGATTCAGTGTTTTAAATTTCGGAAGAGCCAAACTTTCAGAATTTCAAGATGATCGCTTTTCGACTTATATGCGCTTGGGAATCAATTATCAATTATCAAATAAAGTGATGCTTTTGGCTGAGGCTGAAAAAGAAATTGAATCTCCCTTGAGAGCAAAAGCTGGTTTGGAATACGAACTTTTGGATAGATTTTACATGAGAGTTGGAGCAGCTTCGAACCCTATGGAATTGACATTTGGCTTTGGATATTGGTTTAAAAACAATCTCAAATTGGATATGGGTTCCGCTTGGCAACAACATTTGGGTTGGTCGCCCCATTTTGGATTGACTTATGATTTCAAATCCAAAGTGCATGAATAAGCAGTTTTTTTGGTTCATTTTACTTTTTGTTCCTTTTTTCTCGATGGGTCAAAGCCGCTCGGAATTGATTCAACAACGCATCGAATTTATTTCCGAACAACTTGAATCAGAAGAAATTGATTTAACTAATGTAATCGAACAGTTGAACTACTATTTTGATAGACCTTTGAATCTAAATAATGCCACAGCAGAAGAATTGAAAAGTTTGGAATTATTGACCGACATTCAAATCAATGATTTGCTATTGCACATCAAGCAAACTGGAAAATTAATCAGTATCTATGAACTTCAATCACTTAAATATTGGGATTTACAAACCATTCAACTGGTTCGACCTTTTGTGCAAGTGGATGATAAATTAGACCAATTGCATGTTTCACTGAAAGAAGCACTGAAATTTGGAAAATTTGAAGTTTTTCTTCGCTACCAAACAGTTCCAGAACCAAAAAGTGGCTATGATAAAGTGCCAGATTCTGTGAAACTTTTGAGCAACAAATATTACTATGGTAATGCCGATCGCTACTATACTCGCTTGCGCTACAGCTACAGAACAAATTTAAGCGTTGGAATTACCGCAGAAAAAGATCCAGGTGAAGAATTCTTTCGCGGAACTCAAAAAAATGGGTTTGATTTTTATTCTGCGCACGCTTATTACAAAGGCGGAAAATATTTGAAAGGAATCGCGTTGGGAGATTATCAAATTCAAATTGGTCAAGGTTTAAATTTTTGGTCTGGTTACGCTTTCGGAAAGACCGCTGATGTGACCAATATCAAGAAAAATGCGCAAGCATTGAAACCATATACTTCGGTCGACGAAAACAGATTTATGCGCGGTGCAGCGGTTGATTTAGGATACAAGAATTTTGCTTTGACTCTATTCGGTTCTTATAAAGCAGTTGACGCATCGGTTACAGCAGATTCATTGTACGATGATTTGGAGTTTGTTTCAAGTATTAACGTTTCAGGATTCCATAGAACAACAACAGAAATTGCCAAGAAAAACAATTTGATTGAAACCATTGGTGGTGGAAATTTACGTTATGCTAAACGAAATTTAACCCTTGGTCTTGCAGGAGTTTATCAAGGTTATAATAAAGATTACACCAAAGATTTACAACTCTACAATCAATTTGATTTTAGAGGAAACGCAAATACAAGTATCAGTGCTGATTACAGTTATGTTTGGAGAAATGTTAATTTATTTGGAGAGGCTTCTGGTTCAGGATATTCTGGACAAACTGCCTTGCTGCAAGGTTTGATTTTTGCGCTTGATTCAAAGGCTTCTTTGAGCGTTTTATACCGCAATTATGCAAGAGGCTACCAAACCTTCTACAATACAGGATTTTCTGAAGGAAGCAATACCCAAAATGAATCTGGATTGTATGTTGGTATGAAAGTGCGCATGAATAGCGCTTGGACTATCAATACATACTTGGATTTTTTCCAACAACCGTGGTTAAAATACCAAGTGGACGCACCGTCTTCCGGTCATGAATTTTTGTTTCAGCCAACTTATAAGCCAAACAAACAAATGGAGGTTTATGGGCGATACAGACAACAATTGAGACAAAAAAACAGCAGAGATTCAGACGGCACTGTGACCGAAATTGAAGACGTTTATCAGCGCAATTACCGATTGAATTTTTCATACCAAGTTACAGAAGGAATCCAATTGAAAAGTAGAATTGAATATGTGACGATCAATCGCAAGAGCAATACTCCTGAAACTGGAATGATGATTTCGCAAGACATTTTGATCAAACCGAAAAGTATGCCTTTCGACATCGCGCTTCGCTATGCATTTTTTGATACTGATTCATACGATACAAGATTGTATACTTTTGAAACCAATGCTTTGTATGTCTTCTCCGTTCCCGCATACTACTATCAAGGAAGTCGCGCTTATGTAATGGTACGATATTCTTTTCTACGAAAATTTGATTTGTGGGTACGCTATGGTTCATTCATTTATTCAAATCGAAATAGTTTAAGCTCTGGAAGCGAGGAAATTTCTGGCAATAGAAAACAAGATATTACGGTTCAGTTGAGGATGAGTTTTTAGTGAAGGTGATTTTAAGATATTAAGATTTTAGGATTTTAAGACTTGAGATATTAGACCGAAGACATTAGAACTAACACATTAAATTTAAGCAATTTCGAGAAGCCAACAATCTAAAAATCCAAAAGTCTAACAATCTAAAATTTGTCTAAGCGTTTCATAGCAACGGGTCTAACATCTATTGTCTAATAGCGTAGCGGGTCTTTTTAGTAGTTTTTCAATTGAATTAATCGACTTTTAATCGTTTCCAATTTTTCGATGACGTCTTGTGAAATGGTGGTTTCTTCGGTCGTTTCGATTTCTTTTTGTGCGGG
>JBIKJE010000086.1:0-12631 GCA_044361165.1 Crocinitomicaceae bacterium
TTATTGGTGCGTAAGTGATTCTAACTGATAAAAACACTTAACATTTAAGTATTTTTATTACATTTAACGAACTAATTGAAACTAAAAATGAAATCGAAACACTACTTCACTTTTTTTAAGTTCATTTTCCAAATTATTATATTCCTTGGAATTACGGAAAATACAATTGCTCAAATTTATGGATGCACAGATCCGCTTTCTCAAAATTTCAATCCATTAGCAGAAATAAATGATGGAAGTTGCACTTATGTAAGTGCGTCGATTTCAAATATTAATTCCATTAGTTTAAGTGATAGTCTAAATGAATCTTCTGGATTAATTCAGTGGAATGGTGGAATTTGGTCGCATAATGACAACGATGACAACTACTTGTACGCAATAAATCCCAATAGTGGAACTGTTGATTCTACGATTTTAATTTCGGGAGTATTCAATGACGATTGGGAGGAAATATCGCAAGATGTCAATTATATATATCTAGGAGATTTTGGAAATAATAGTCATGGAAACAGAACTGATTTACATATTTTGAGAATTTTAAAATCTGGCTTACCTTATGATTTACAAATTGATACAATCTACTTTCATTATCCAGAGCAAACTGATTTCAGTAATCAAACTAATAATTCTTCAAATTTTGACTGTGAGTCCTTTATTGTTTCATCTGATAGTATTTTCCTATTTACCAAACGTTGGGGAGACAAGCGAACTTTGCTTTATGGATTTCCAAAAGTTCCAGGTAATTATGCTGCTCACTTGAAAGATTCCTTTGATATTCAAGGATTAATAACTGGTGCAACATTTTTGGAAAATGAAAAATTGGTTTCAATTTGCGGATATAGTTCTACACTTCAACCATTTGTTTGGTTGCTTTATGATTTTCCCGGAACAAATTTTTTCAAGGGGAACAAAAGAAAAATCAGTTTACCACTTGCCTATACACAAGTTGAAGGAATCACGACAATTGATGGTTTGAATTATTACGCGAGCAATGAATATTTTATAAATGGTCCAATCGTTTCTCCGCAACGATTTCACTCCTTCAATTTAGCGCTCTTTTTGGAAGGTTATTTGACTGGCAATTATGCGCAAATCAATCAAATTGAAAAGGATCAAATAGCAATTTATCCAAATCCATCCTCGGGAAAAATTACCGTTCAAACAGATGCAAATTTTATTGGACATGAATTTTCAATTTATCAAGTAAATGGAAAATTGATTCAAAATGGAATTTTATTAGGCGAAAAACAAGAACTTGAATTAATTGAAAATGGAATTTACTTTTTAAAATGGAGAGGAACTTTTACTAAAATAATCGTAAATTAACCTTACTTAAAAATAAATTTATAAATCAATACAATTCCAAAAGCAATCAAAGCAGAACCAGTTAAATAGTTGACAATATTCATCATTCTATCAGTCAAGAAATGTTTGATTTTCCCTGCTAAAAAGACCTTTCCCAATTCCAAACAAAGCACAAATCCTAAAACTATTAAAAAGAATAGAATCATTTTAAAAAGCGAAAAATGTACTGTTTTGCCAATTGCTGTTGCATTTGCCAACCACAAGAACCAAACTGCTGGATTAAATAAATTCAATAAAAATCCTTTTGAAATCAAAAAAAATGCGGACGCTTGTGTGACAGGTTCCTCTTTGTCTTCAGCTTTAATTGATTTTTTAAGAAAATAAGTTATGCCAAAAATCAATAATAATGCACCACCAACAACGGATGAAATATCTTGGGTTTTTGGAGAATTTAGAAGATTTCCAAGTCCAAAATAAATCAAAATACTGACGGTAATACTTAGAAATAAATCACTCAATACAATTCCAATCGCCAACATCGAACCATGTTTGTAGCCTTCGCGAATACCAGCATTGATCAATGCAAAAAAAGCTGGACCGAAGGAAAAAGTCAAAATCATGACAATGACAACACCCTGAGAAATTAAATCTAAAATCAAATTTGAAAAAATTAAATTGTACGAAATGAAAATGATTCATTTCGTTTCCAAACAAATTTAACGATTATAACTTAAAATTAATTAAAGTTTAACCCCAATTTAACTTATTTATAATCGTTTTAAATCCAAAAAAAAACGTAATTTTAAAAAGTTATTAATTCACTATAAACGATGAAATCAATTTTACTACTTTCGTTTTTATCCATTTTAATTTCTTGCAATGTTGTCAAATTCAAAGACAAACACGCTACTAAAAAGTTAGCAAAACAGGAAATTGTTCCTCAATATTTTGACGAAGATTCGTTGCATATCAAATATTGGAAAGGTGGATCAGGACCGACAATTGTTTTCATTCATGGATTTGGTGGAGATGCTTTGATGACTTGGGAAAAAGAAATGGAAACTTTGGCTAAAAATCACACCGTAATTTCAATGGATATCTTGTGGTTTGGCGAAAGTAAAACGAATAAGCCAGCTATTTTAGCGACTCAAACAGAAGCAGTTGAAAAGTTATTGAAAAAACTGAATGTCACAAAAGCAGGTTTCATTGGCCAAAGTTACGGTGGATTTATTTTGGTTGATTTTGCATTGAAACATCCAGAAATGGTTGATCGCATGATCATTGCAAATAGTCCAGGTACAACATTTGATATCAAAGAATTAGATGTGATTTGCAACAATTACAAAGTGAAAAGCATCGATGAAATGTTTGTGTTTTCTGAACCTGAAAAAATTCAAAAATTGGTGAATTTATCCTCCTACAAAAAACCACATTTACCCAAATTTGCGATGAAGCAGTCGTTTGATATTTATTTTGCTGACAATCAAAAAGAGAAAATAAATATGTTAAAATCTCTTCCTGCTGAACAAGAAAGAATGAAGGATATCAGCAGTTTACAAAAAATTGAAACCTTAGTACTTTGGGGTGAATCAGATGAAATTTTCTCACTAAAATCAGGACAAACTTTCGCGAATGCAATCAACGCTAAATTTGTTTCCATTCCAAAATGTGGACATGCACCTCAAATCGATGATCACGAAAGTTTTCTAAGAATTTTAACCGAATTTTTTAAGTGATATAGACTATCAAATTATTTCAATCCAAAATGCTTTTCTGCTTCTTCAGCGATATAGCCACCAATCGCTAAGGATGCCGTTGCAGCCGGAGATGGTGCGTTTAAAACGTGAATTGAACGTCCATGATATTCAATTCTGAAATCATCTCTTGTATCACCATCTTCGCCTAACAAAAGTGCTCTCACTCCTGCTCTACCTGGTTTGATATCTTCCATCGTTAAACTTGGAATCATCACTTGCAAGGTTTTTAAAAACAATTTCTTAGAAAAAGCACGGCGGTATTCGTCAATCCCAAATTTCATGTTTCCGAAGAATAATTTCCAAGTTCCTTTATACGTCAAAGCATCATATGTGTCTCTCCAAGAAAAATCAGTTTTACCGTAACCTTCACGTTTGAAAGTGAATACCGCATTTGGTCCGCATTCAACGTCGCCGTTTGTCATCCTTGTAAAGTGAACACCAAGGAATGGAAACTCTGGATTTGGAACTGGATAAATCAAATTTCGAACTTTGTGCTTCGCTTCGTCTGTCAATTCGTAGTAATCACCACGAAAACCAACCACTTGCTCTTTCAAATTGACACCATCTTTTCTTGCCAATCTGTCCGCCTGTAAACCAGCACAAAAAACCAAATATTTGGCTTCAACTGTTCCTTTATTCGTTATTACTTTTGATGTTGATTCTCCTTTTTCAACATTGATTACTTCATGCTCAAGCAACAATTTACTTTCTGGTTGCATGCTCAAAGCAATTTCAACCATTTTCGCTGTGGCGCCTCGGAAATCGATAATTCCTGTGCAAGAGACAAAAATACCTGCAATTCCTTTTACATGTGGCTCATGTTCTTTAATTTGCTCAGCTGTAATTTTTTCTATGCCTTCAATGCCATTTTGGATTCCATTATTGTAAATTTTTTCCATGAATGGCAATTCACTTTCTTTGGTAGCAACAATTACTTTTCCGCAAACATCATGTGCGATTTTATGCTCTTTAGCGAAGGCAACAAGTTCTCTTCTCCCTGATACGCAATTAGTGGCTTTCAAAGAACCAGGAGTGTAATACAAACCTGAGTGAATCACGCCCGAATTATGACCTGTTTGATGATCTGCGAGCAAAGCCTCTTTCTCAATCAATACAATTTTTAATTCAGGATTTTTAGCTTGAAGCTTGTATAATGTCGCTGCGCCAACGATTCCTCCACCAATGATTGCTACGTCGTAAGTCATTCTTTTTCTAATTTTCTGTAAACTTGTACAAAAGTAATCATTCATCTTTTGGAAAACGTGAATATTTTAAAAAATCAAAGCAATCCAATTTTCCCGAATCTAAACGGTTTGAGGTTTGTTGGCGCGTTTATGGTTTTCGTTTTCCATGTTTTTTCATTAGGAAGAGAACATTGGGGAAATTTTAAAGATTCGACATTTTTTTCAATTTTGGCAAAAATTACGAGTAAAGGACATTTAGGCGTTTCACTTTTTTTTGTTCTGAGTGGATTTTTAATCACCTACTTAATGCTGAATGAATTGCAAAAAAATGGGCAAATCAGATTGTCGAATTTCATAGCAAGAAGAATTTTACGTGTGTGGCCTTTGTACTTTGTCGTAGCCATTTTTGGATTCATTGTCTTCCCAATGCTTCCTTATGGTAAATTAACTGAGCATAAACTAATTAACTTTACATTTTTCTTGTCCAACTTGGATGAAATTTGGTTTGGAATGCGCGATTCATTGAATTTCTTGACTGCCACTTGGTCAGTGAGCGTCGAAGAGCAATTTTACCTCTGTTGGGCATTTCTTATCGGAGTATTCCGATTTTCCAAAAAGCAACAATTTTGGATTTTCTTCATCTCTATCTTATTGATTTCTATCGTTTTTAGAACATTTTTTATTCAAAACGAAAGAATATTGTACTACCACACATTTTCAGTAATCTCAGATTTTGCCATCGGTGGAATTTTAGCACTTTTGGCATTTGACAATAAAATTCAAATATTTTTTGAACGAATTTCGAAATTTCAAATCTTGCTAATTTATTGTATGGGAATCGTAGTGCTATTCCTTGAATCTAAAATATTTATCAATTATTTATTTGTCTTTCAGCGCATTGTTATTGCAAGTTTCTTTGCTTTTGTGATTGCTGAACAAGTTTATGCAAAAAAATCGCTCTTCAAACTAGATCAAATTCCTGGATTGAAAAAATCAGGCGAATTGACTTATGGATTTTATCTGTTTCATTGCATCGTGATTTATTATGTCCAAGCTATTTTTACAGGAAATCAATGGACTGAAAGTATCGTCAATTTTAGCTTATATTTGATTCTTTGTTTTTCAATTACTTACATTTCCAGTTGGATTAGTTTTCGCTATTTTGAAAGTCCAATTTTGAAACTCAAAAAACATTTCAGATAGATGTTGGAAAACAATGATTCAAAAGTAAAATGGGCAAATACTGGTTTAAAAATCAGTGTTTTATTGGTGTTTACCTATGTTTTATTAAGGAGCATTTTAGTGGGATTCACGCACGATGAAAGTCTTTCGTACACTATTTTGACAGGAAATCAATCTCAACTTTTCACAGCAAATAATCATTGGTTAAATACCATTTTAATGAAATGCTGTTCAATTATTTTTGGATATTCGGAATGGTCGTTGAGACTTCCAAATGTGCTTGCCTTCGGGCTTTACGCTTATTCTATCATCAAAATACTTCAACTTTCGAAATTGCATTTCTTGACCATTTGGGTGGCGTTTTTTGTCTTTTTTCTCAATCCGTTCTTGTTGGATTTTTTCGGTTTGGCGAGAGGATACGGCTTGGGAATGGGATTTTTGACATTTGCTTTTTACGAAGGTTTTCGTTTTTTCTATTTGAATCAAAAAACGAGTAATTTGATTTTATTTCTTGCAAGTTCAATCGCTTGTATTTATGCTAATTACGCCTTTTTTACACCTATATTAGCTTTACAATTGAGCTTCTTTTTACTTTTCTTGAAATTACATGTGGGTGTTTGGAAAAAAATGACAATCGCCTATTTCATCGAAATTTGCATCTTAATTCCAGCAGTACTCAACATTCAATACTTAAGTAAAATGAACGAATTGTATGCTGGTGGCGAGAACAACGTATTTCAAGATACACTCAAATCCATTTTTCATTTCAGCTATGAAACAACTTGGTTTGATTTTACATTTTGGGGAATCTGGATTTTTACAGCGATTTTAATTGGAAGTTTTTTCAACATGAAATCGCAATACATCAAATTGATACTTGTTTGGATATTGGTCTTAATTTTGATTCCAACAGCTCTGCATTACGCCATTCAAATGGGATTTGCCAAAGATCGCGCAGCTCAATATTGGATTTTAGTTGGTGCCTTTCTAACTGTTTTTACATTCAATAAAATAATTCTATCAAAAGAAAATCAAATAATTAGAATGATTTTAATTTTCACTTCCTCAATTTTAATAATACTAAATACAATTGTTTTTATCAGTCATTTCAATCTAAACCACAGTATCATTTGGAAATCTGATGCAGACGTGAAAAATGCACTGCAAACAATCGGAAAATTGAACATGAAAAAAGGCTCTAAAACCTTAGGAATTTCCTGGACTTTAGAACCTTCTGTAAATTATTATCGAGAAACCAAATCGCTGTATTGGTTGAAACCAGTAAATCGAGATGGTATTTCAGGAGCTTATGATTATTACTTGTTTTTCGATCAAGATTCGAATCAGTTAAACCAACAAAAAACGATCAAAATCAAGCGTTTTGCTAGCAACAAACTGAATTTAAGACAATCGAATTAACGTTTTATTCGGTGTTTTCAGCTGAACCTTGTAAATAGGTCTTATCATATTAACCTTATTTATCTGATTCAATTTCTATCTTAATTACCCAAAACTATCATCAATACAACTGACAAAAACACAATTGAATTTAGGTGGAAATGCTTAGAATTAAAAAAAAATAATTTTGATTAAAAATTTCATTAAAAAACTTGCACAAATCGTTTTTTTTTTTGCACAAAATTTAACTTATGAACAACAAAATAACACTATTTTTTGCAATTATTATCGCAAATTTCTCTTTTGCACAGGTTTCTAATGATTCTACTTTAACAGCCAAAGTCAAGGCAAAACTAATTTACTATGATGTAAGTGATGGTGCTTCAAGTCAACAATATCGAACGAATAGTGGTCAGGTAGAAAAAGGACCAACGAATCGCACAGTTTCTATTCGTTTTAGAGTGGGAACGGAAGGGGAAATGGTCAAGCTCGACAAGAAAGGCAATGGTTTAAAAAATATCTTTAAAAAAGATTCAGAGGCGATGGCACAATTTAATGATGCATTAAAGATCCGACGCAAGATGAAATATTTTAACCTTGCTGAGGCTGGATGTGGAATAGTTGCAGTTACTTTAGGTACGATTGCAGTATCAAAGTATTCAAAAGATAAGCAAGCAAATGAATACATGGATCCAGGTGAAGAAAAGCAAAAAAGTAAAGGGAGATTGTTAGCTGCAATCGGCAGTGTAGGATCTTTAGGCACCTTGTATTATTTTTGGTTTAAAACTGAAAAATTATTGACTGCTTATAAAGAAGGTGTTATAAAATCAATTGAAACTTACAATACTAATATTATTGAAGCTAGCAAAAAAACAAAAAAGTGAAACAATTCCTAACTCTAACTCTACTTATTTTAAATTCTTCCATTTATTCACAAGAAATATCGATAAAAGATACTATCAAATTAGAAATTCTTGACGAAGTAAAAAGCACTACTTATTTCAATGTAGGAGCAGATTTAATTGGTCTGAATCTAACAGGGACGCACGTTCTATTTGGTAGTGGTCTAAATTTTGATGTTTCTAACATTGCTGAAAAATTTAGTCTTTCAGGTAATTACTTTTACCATTATGCAGTGCGTGATTTCACAAGTAGTGGCAATAATCCAGTTGGAAATGAAGTTCCAAACAGTATCAGTTTGTTGCATTTTAATGTTGGTTATACGATTTCACAAAAAGAAAAAAGGAAAGATGAAAGTTTGACAATTTTAAAAAAAGGTAGAACCAGTTATTATTCTTGGGCAGACACTAAATCTATTATAAGCAACAAGATTAGACTTGGATTTCTATCAACTAGTCAAGTAAATTCAGGTGAAACATACGCAGAAATAACTACGGCTCCTAATTTCACTTTCAGTGTAGAAGATTATTCCATTTACAGTGATTTAAAATGCGTCGAAATCGGTTTTGCTGAATCAAAATCAACCAGAAGTACTTTCCAAGTTGTGAATTATGGGAAAAGATTTAATTTTGAAGAAAAAACACGCTACATAGATTTATTAATCGCTTTACCAACGAAATTCCCAACAATTTCCACATTGTATCAAACTGAAATTGAAGCTGTATTTAGTAGATTACCAGTTGGTCTTAGACTTGGTTCAACTAGATTGAGCTCAAATCATTTGTCGAAAAGAGTTATTTGGGGAAGTAAAATTGAACTAGGCTTAAATCCCGGATATCATGATGGAATTATGACGATGGCTAGTTTAATTTATTTTAAAATGGGACTAACTTTGAATTTTTTCAAGGAAATAAAATAAAGATTAAAAAGCTTAGTGTTATAATTTAGTATTGGTTGCATTTGAAGAAAAGACCAATACAAATTAATTTCTAATTCAAATTAAAAATCACTTCATTTAAAAAAGCAAAACGCGCATTATGTTGACGCGTTTTGCTTGTTTCAAATTGTTTTTAAGATAATCAAAATTTCTTATTTATTCAGCAGTTTCAGCTGGAGCTTCTGGTGTTTCAGGCGCTGGTGCCGGAGCTACAACTTCTTTCTTAGCGATTTTCACATCCACAGCATTCAAACCTTTCATTCCTTTTTCAGTTCTAAAAGTAACTTTATCTCCTTCTTGGATTTGTTCTAAATGACCGTTAATGTGCGAGAAAATGCTATCTTGAGAGTCTCTATCCTTGATAAATCCGTAACCTTTAGAGGTATCAAAAAATGTAACTGTTCCAAAACGATTTGGGTCAACTTCTTCTTCAGCGGCTCTTGTTGGTACACCGATTTCAATATCAGCAGCAACAATTTTTCTCTTTTTCAATGGATCTGGAGGAGTTGAAGAAAGATTTCCATTTTCATCTACATACGCAATCATGTCATCAAAACTGGCAGTTCCACCATTCGCTTTGCGCTCTTCTTTGCGTTTGTCTTTTTCTTCTTTCTTTTTTTGACGGATTTTTTCTTTTTCTTTTTTATTCCAGGTTTCTTGAGATTTCGCCATACTTGAATTTATTCCTTTAAATGATTAATGTGCAAAGACAACAATTAATTCTGACGAAAAAAATGGCTAATAATTTTGCGCTGGAAAATGTCTTTTTACAAAGTTACTAGAAATATCTGAGGAAAACTAAATTAATTGTGAATTATCCATTCTCCAACATGACCGAATTCGCAATTAAAATTCTTAAATTCGCGCTTCTTTTAGAGAAAGCAATTTTCTCTTTGAATTTTGAAGACACAACAACATGAAAATAAGTTATAACTGGTTAAAACAATACGTTCAAACAGATCTTCCTGCTGAAGATTTGGGGAAAATCCTTACAGAAACTGGATTGGAAGTGGATGGAATTGAGAAAATTGAAAGCATTAAAGGTGGTTTGGAAGGCGTTTTTGTGGGTGAAGTGCTCACTTGCGAAAAACATCCTGATGCTGATAAACTGAAAGTTACAACTGTTTCTGTTGGTGGCGAACCACTTCAAATTGTTTGTGGTGCACCAAATGTTGGTGCAGGACAAAAAGTAATCGTTGCAACTGTTGGTTGCACGCTCTATCCTACTCCTGATGAAGCTTTCAAAATCAAACTTTCTAAAATCCGCGGTGTTGAATCTCAAGGAATGTTGTGTGCAGAAGATGAATTAGGTCTTGGTCATTCACACGACGGAATTTTAGTTTTAGATCCTTCCACTACAGTTGGAATTACCGCTGCAGAATATTTTGAATTGGAAGACGATTTTCAAATTGAAATTGGCTTGACTCCTAATCGCGCTGATGCCATGGGACACATTGGTGTTGCAAGAGATTTAATCGCTTACTTGAATTTGCATGAAAATGCCAATATTTCGTTGAATCTTCCTGAAGTACAAGAATTAGAGCAAAAAACTGATTCAGTTTGCATCAATGTTCAAATTGAAAATACAGAATGGTGCCCTCGATATGCTGGAATCAGTTTGGCTGGCGTTGGAGTAAAAGCTTCTCCCGCTTGGTTGCAAAAACGATTGAGAGCGGTTGGTTTGAGTCCAATCAACAATGTGGTGGATTGCACCAATTACGTGATGCGTGAATTGGGAACGCCTTTACATGCATTCGATGCGCAAAAATTGAACGGGAAAATTGTCGTAAAAAATGCAACTACAGGCGATATTTTCAAAACCTTAGATGGAGTTGAAAGAAAATTAGATGAATCGAATTTAATGATTACCAACGGTACTGAAAACTTGGCAATTGCGGGTGTTTTTGGTGGTTTAGATTCTGGAATTTCAGATTCAACGACCAATATTTTCATTGAATCAGCATACTTCAATCCTGTTTCAGTGCGAAAAACTGCGAAATTTCATGGTTTGAATACCGATGCAAGTTTCCGCTACGAACGTGGAGTTGATCCAAATTTGACAATTTATGCTTTGCAAAGAGTGACTCAATTGATTCAATCTATTGCTGGTGGCGAAATTGCCATGGAAATGGTAGATATTTATCCAAATGCTATTAAAAATCAATTGGTTGAATTTAGCATCGAAAGATGTAACAGTTTGATTGGTACAGAAATTCCTGCGGCAAAAATTGAAATTATTTTATCAAACCTCGACATTCAAATCATTTCTAAATCAGCTGATTGTTGGTCTTTAGAAATTCCAGCTTACCGCGTTGATGTGCTGCGCGAAGTAGATGTAATTGAAGAAGTTCTGCGCATTTATGGTTTCAACAAAGTGCCTTTGCCAGAAAAATTGAATACGACATTGACTTTGAGTTCAAAACCTGATTTAGAGAAAATTCAAGCTTCTTTGAGCGAATTTCTGGTTGGTTTAGGGTTCAGCGAAATGATGAATAATTCGCTTACAAGTTCTACTTATGTCGAAAAATTGGGTGGCGAAAATTTGAAAGCAGAAAACAATGTTGCCATGCTCAATCCTTTAAGCAATGAATTAGATGTGATGCGGCAATCGTTGATTTTTAGTTCTTTGGAAGTTGTTGCACACAATCAGAATAGACAAAATCCAGATTTGAAATTATTTGAATTTGGCAAAACATACCGCAAAACCGCAAACGGATATTACGAAAACAAACGTTTGATTTTGGTTTTGACAGGAAATAAATCCATCGAACAATGGAATTCTACCAAAGAAAAAACGAATTTCTACACCTTGAAAGGAATTGTGAAATCCGTTCTTTCTCGCATGGGACTGACTTCTTTTCTTTCAGAAAAAGCACTTGAAAACAGCATTTTAACAGATGGTATCTCAATGAATGTTTTAAAACAAGGAATTGGTGAATTGGGTTGGATTTCAACCGCAACCAAAAAACATTTTGGAATCAAACAAGATGTTTTCATTGCTGATTTGGATTGGGATGCGTTGACGCAATCATTGAAATTGGTCAAAAATATCTACAAAGAAATTCCTAAAACATTCGAAGTTCGCAGAGATTATTCTTTGTTGCTGGATAAACAAATTACATTTAGTGCAATTGAACAAGCTGCCAAATCTTGTGACAAAAAAATCTTGAAAAACGTTGGTTTATTTGATGTTTATGAAGGAAAAAACTTGGACGAAGGCAAAAAATCTTATGCTGTTTCTTTCCATTTTCAAGATGCTGAGCAAACTTTGAAAGACGAACAAGTGGATGCAGTGATGCAAAAAATCCGAACAGAATTGGAAAGCAAATTGGGTGCTGAATTGAGATAATTTAATGGACAGAAAATCATACTTTATCACTGGAATTGGCACAGACGTCGGTAAAACGGTTGTGAGTGCGATACTTTCAGAAGCTTTAGAGGCAACTTATTGGAAACCAGTTCAAGCGGGAGATTTGGACTTTTCAGACACCTTAAAAATCAAATCATATTGTTCTGATAAAGTGCGTTTTTTACAAGAACGTTTTCGTTTAAATACACCTTCGTCGCCCCATTTGGCTGCCAAGTTGGATGGAATCGAAATTCAACTTTCAGATTTTGAATTGCCGCAAGTTAAAGGAAATTTACTTATAGAAGGCGCTGGAGGTTTGTTAGTTCCGATTAACGAAAAAGGATTGTTGTACATCGATTTAATCCAACATTTCAATTTGCCCGTAATTCTAGTTTCTCGCCACTATTTAGGTAGCATTAATCACACGCTACTTTCTCTGGAAGCATTGAAAAATAGAAATATCCAAGTCGAAATCATCGTTTTTGTTGGCGACGAAAATCCAGCAACAGAAAGTATAATTTTAAGTCACTACCCGATTCAAAAAGTGATTCGTATTCCTTTGGCAGCAGAAGTAAACAGTGAATTTGTTAGAAATCAAGCGACGATTATTCAAAATCAA
>JBIKJE010000087.1:0-12514 GCA_044361165.1 Crocinitomicaceae bacterium
AATTTTTGATATTAAAGGTTATATCACCTACTTTTAGGCTGAGAACGATTGTACCGCTAGGTACAAAATATGGGTAAAAAATCCCCACCAAAGAAACTTTCGTCCCGTAGGGACGATATCTTTCCCTAAGAGTCAAAAGTCTTATGTCGTCTCTACCGCGACTAGTGACAAGTGTTGATGTTCTTTTTACCCACATTTCATCCCCAAATGGGATGAAAACATGGCTGATTTCCAAAAAACATAGTCTGTGCCTTCCGCGTCATCCGTGGCAAAAAATAATCCATGAACTCCATGCCATCCGTAGCAAAAAAAAAATCACTTCACTTCAATCTTATTCCCAAAAGTCAACGTAGCTAAATCCAATTTTATGTAATAGTACGATTTATCCTCCGACTTAAATTCCTTGTCGCCATCCAAGTCACGCTGCATTTTAATCAACGCAAAATTTTGGTCCTTATATAGATTAATTTCCACTGCATTTTCAGCAGAAGTAGTTAGTGCTTTTACGTTTTTACCTTTTAAATCAGACACATAAACAATCGCTGGATCATTGTAGTCTATTTTCCCATTACCGTTGTAATCCACACTTTTAACACGATATAAGATGAGGTCAGAAGTTACATTCTTAATTTCAGTGGGTTGATATGTTCTGTAATTGTAAGACTGAAAACCAAAAATATAAGTGTCTTTTTCAAATAACTTGGTGTAAGTATCTGTGGTGAAATCGTAAAACAAAATATTGGCGTAAAAATCTCCCCAAAATGTCATTTTGCTACTCGCCAAAAAATCGGAATTATACCGTGTAGGGATCAAAATTGTAGAATTGGAATCAATCATGATCGGATCTGAAAATACGTCTCCGTATTTGCTACTTTGTGAAAATGAAGCGATAGATTGAATTAGAAATAAAGCTAGAAAAGTAATTTTTTTCATTTTTTTGATTTGAATAAGAATCAATTAAACTCAAAAATCACGTTTTTATTATCCAATTATTTCAAATAATCCCCAAAATAAAAGCAAACAGCCCAAAGTTGTAAAACTGTACATTACTGTTTGAAAAGAAACGTTTGAATGAAAGCAAAAGACAGTGATGATAAAACCTGTAATCAAAATAAATCCTCCAACTAGCAATTTCAGAACGCCCGCATTTCGCTTTTTTTCATTGAGCGCTTTTTTGGTTTTTCGAATGATTTTGGCTGTAAAATGTTCGTCATTCGTTTTTTGAAGTAATTCTTTTTCTATTTCGTCAAAAGTATAATTTCGGGTAATTAAATCTTTGGCATATTCGACCATCTCGAATAATTCTTCGTTTTTTTCGTGCATAGCTTTTTCATTAGTTTGCACAATGTAAAGAAAATTAAGCCCTTAGAAAATGACTTTTGTCAGGTGATAACGATTTGTAAATTAGAAGTAAAACCTCACTTCTAAATACTAATCATTGCTTTTTAAGCAAATCTCGGATTTCTGTCAGCAATTTTTCTTCTGCAGTTGGAACAGGTGCAACGGGCTCCGTTTTCGTCTTATCATCCGCTTTTTTCTGAATGCGATTCATTGTTTTCACAATCATAAACAAAACAAAACCAATGATTACAAAATTGATAATCGCCGCAATGAATTTACCGTATTTCACGTTGTGCCACATCACATTTTCCAAATCCTTGACATTCAAGAAATTCATCACAGGATTCAATAGTAATGGTGTAATGATATCATTCACAAACGAGTTCACAATCGCCGTGAAAGCTGCACCAATTACAACCGCTACAGCAAGGTCAATGATGTTGCCTCGCATGATAAATGTTTTGAATTCCTTTAACATAGTCTTCGTTTTTGTTAATTTGAAAAATGATGAATTAAATCACTGCTTTAATCTCTTCAATTATTCTTTCCGCCAAAGCATTTGCAGCTTCTTCAGAGCTACTTTCAGAGTAGATTCTGATGATTGGCTCTGTATTGCTCTTGCGTAAATGCACCCATTCTTGAGCGATGTAAATCTTCACACCATCTGTTGTGTCAACTTCTTCATGCGCATATTTTGCAGCCATTTTTTCCAATACTGAATCTACGTCAATCGCTGGAGTCAGTTCAATTTTGTTTTTTGAAATGGTATATTTTGGATATGAATCTCTCAATTCAGAAACTTTCATTTTTGATTTCGCCAAATGTGTTAAAAACAAAGCGATTCCCACCAAAGCATCTCTTCCGTAGTGCGATTCTGGATAGATAATCCCTCCATTTCCTTCTCCACCGATGATGGCGTTTTCAGCTTTCATTTTTTCGACAACATTCACTTCACCCACAGCTGCAGCGAAATACTTTTCTCCGATTCTTTCTGTTACATCTCTCAAAGCACGTGTTGAAGAAAGATTTGAAACCGTTGCTCCAGGCGTGTTTTGAAGCACAAAATCAGCACATGCTACCAAAGTATATTCTTCACCAAACATGCTTCCATCTTCGCAAACCATTGCCAAACGATCGACATCTGGATCAACTGTAATACCTAAATCTGCACCTGTTTCTTTGATTTTATCAGACAAATCTGTCAAATGCTCAGGAAGTGGCTCAGGATTGTGGGGGAAATGTCCCGTTGGCTCGCAGTACAATTCAATCACTTCTTTCACGCCCAAATCGCGCAACAATGCAGGAACAAAAATTCCTCCGGTAGAGTTCACAGCGTCCACAACGATTTTGAAATTCGCTTGTGCAATCACTGAAACGTCTACCAACGGCAAGTTTAAAACCGCTTGAATGTGTTTGTCTAAATAAGTATCATCTTCTGTAACCGTTCCTAAATCATCTACTTCTGCGAAATCAAATGCTTCTTTGTTCGCGATGTCCAATAATGCTTCACCTTCTTTGGCAGAGATAAATTCTCCACGTTCGTTCAACAACTTTAATGCATTCCATTGTTTCGGATTGTGACTGGCAGTCAAGATGATACCACCTTGTGCGTTTTCCATGGGAACAGCAATTTCCACCGTTGGAGTAGTGGACAAACCTAAATTTACGACATCAATTCCCAAACCAACCAAAGTTGAAACCACCAAATCAGAAATCATCTGACCCGACAAACGAGCATCACGCCCAATCACGACTTTGATTTTTTGATTTTGATTTCGGTCTTTCAACCATGTACCATAAGCCGCAGCAAATTTTACCGCGTCAATTGGAGTTAAACCTTGGTCCACTTTTCCACCAATAGTTCCACGAAATCCTGAAATAGATTTAATTAATGTCATTCCTTTTGTTTTTTGAGGGTCAAATGTAATGAAATAAGCGATAAAGATTGGTTTTTGATGGATGAGATTCATCATTTTAGGGTGTAAATGTTCAAATCGAAGATGAGAATGAAAATTTGAAGTTTATTTTGGTTTTGGTAAATTGAGATTTCGTCCCTACAGGACGATAGCTATAAGAGGACTATGTTTTTACCCATATTTAGTGCCTAATGGCACAATTTTATTTTTGCTATAAATCGATTTTTACGAGTAATCAGAATCTATCATCATCCCAACTTCACGATTTTTTTTTTCGTAAACTCTTTACTTCCAATCCCGATAGGGATGAAATATGGGTAAAAAACACATGAAGATTAGGTATTCTCGTCCCGTTAGGGACGAAATAACAACCTTCGCTAATCCTATCCAATCTCCTTAAACACAAAACGCTCATCATAATCCACAGCAAACTTCTCCAGAAATTGTCTGTATTCTTCCTTAAACGTTTTTCGCTGATGATGTATTTCTTGCCCTTTTATATAATCTATGACATCATCAACTTGTGATTTTCCATAAGAAAATGCACCATAGCCTTCCTGCCAAGAAAATTTGCCTAGCACAAATCCTTTCTGATTGATCCATTTAGAGCTATCGCCTTTCACTTTTTGCATTAACTCTGAAATTGATTGAGTGGGTCGTAAACCAATCAAAATATGTACATGGTCAGGCATTCCATTGATAGCGATGACTTTGTGTTGATGATTTTGGATTATGCCCGAAATATATCGATACAGTTCATTTTTCCATTTGCTTCCAATCAAACTTTCTCGATTTTGAACTGCAAAAACCACTTGAATGTGGATTTGCGAATAGGTATTAGCCATTTTTTTGGTTTAATTATATGAATAAAAGAGGTTAAAAGGAATCAGTATAAAATTCTAATCACTAATTTAAAGAAATAGATTAGATAAAAAAAGTAAATGCTTGTCGTGAACTTTACCAGTAAAACATAAATAGTTTACGTTTACCCCCACGAACTTTGTACAAAATTAATTGTATGAAGTTAGTAGAATTTTTCAATAATTACCCAAATGAGTCTGAATGCAAATTGAAATTCAAGGAAATAAGGGAAAAAGAAGGTGTTATATGTAAACGTTGCCAATCAAAAAATGAATATTGGTGGTTGAAAAGCAAAGAACAGTATGAATGTAAAAAATGTGGTTTCCGAATGAGCCTTAAGTCCGGCACTGTTATGGAGAACTCCAAACTTCCTTATCAATACTGGTTCATAGCATTTCATTTGATGACTTCAACAAAAAAAACTATTTCCGCGTTGGAAATGCAACGACAATTGGGACATGATTACTACGAATGTATTTGGGCTATGATGCATAAAATTAGACTAGTAATGGGTAAAAGAGATGATTTGTACAAACTGAACGATGAGTCTGAAATTGATGAATCCTATTTTTCAACGAAATATATTTTTGAATCAGATGAATTTACTGGTCAACAGGAAAAGCTCAAAAGAGGAAAAGGATCACAGAAAAAGACCAGTGTTTTGGTAATGGCGAGTCAAAAAAAAATAATACGAAAGGAATTGAAAAAGGATCAAGATGCAAGTTATAATTTACCTAAGTTTTTAAAAATGAAAGTTGTAGAAAACGGAACAATTGAAGAAATAAAAACTACAACTGAAAAATCGCTTGATGACAATAGTTCAATTAAAGCGGATAAGGCAAAATCATATCCAAAAGCTTTTAGAAAATATGAAAAAGTGGAATTATATGATATGTCAAAACACGAGTCTGGAAAAATTCTACCGTGGAGTAGCAAAGCAATAACAAATTCCAAAAACTTATTAAAAGCTATACACCATGCTATCGAAGCGAGCTATTTACAAAATTATTTGAACGAGTTTTGTTTCAAATACAACAGAAGATATTTTGGTGAAAAGGTATTCGACAGACTTTTGATTGCTGCTGTATCTTTTGTTTGGTATTAATTACTGGTAAAGTTTACGATATGCATTAAAAAGTAAAATAAAAAATAGCACAAAAAAAGGAGAATTCCAATCCAAATTCTCCTTTGTTAAAGTCGTCTAATTATTGACTAACCCTCCAATGATTTTTTCAAATCAATCATCTTCATGCAAGCAATGGCACATTCAGTTCCTTTGTTACCATGTTTTCCACCCGATCTGTCGATGGATTGTTGGATATTGTTGTCAGTCAAAACACAAAATGCTACTGGTGAATTGTATTCCAAACCAACTTGCATAATTCCTTGCGTTGCTCCCTGACAAACGAAATCAAAATGTTTTGTTTCACCTTGAATCACAACGCCAATTGCGATTACACCATCAACGTCTGTATTGTCGAGCATCAATTGCGCGCCAAGCGGTAATTCGAATGTTCCTGGAACAAATCGAATCAAAATGTTTGCCTCTGGTACACCGTTTTCTAACAATGCATCTTTGGCGCCTTTGAGTAAGTTCAAAGTGATGGAATCGTTCCATTCAGAAACAACAATGCCGACTTTAAAATCGGCACCGTTTGGAACAAGTTCCTTAGAATATTCTGATAAATTTCTAAGTGCTGTAGCCACAATCTATTTTTTTGGTTTGTTTTTAGCTCTTGCAATATATTTGTCGATGTATTTCATATTTGAAAACATCACATAGTTGTCTTTGATGCGAACATACAATTCTTCAGCACCAGCATTGTCATTCAATTTCTCAGCACACAATGCTGCTTTAAACAAATATTCAGGTGTAGTTTTATCGTTTTCGTTTTTCTCAGCAGCCTTCAAATACATATCTTTTGCTTCGCTGTATTTTTTCATTTCTGAATAGCAATCTCCTTGCAGACCCAATGTATAGACAGCAACATAAGTATCACTCACATCAACACCTTCCAAGTTTTCCAACGCTTTTTTGAATTCACGTTTTGTCATGTATTGTCTTGCCAAAACAAATTGAGCATTTTCACCACCTTGTTTACCATCGTAGTCTTTTACAACTTTTGAAAGTGCATCAATTGCTTGATCTGTAGAATCTTTAGATGCGTAATTTAGTCCAGCCCAATAAGCATCTTTTGATTTCTCATTTGCTGGTCCCCAGATGAAGGTTCTGTATGTGAAATAACCTAGTATAACAAACACAATAGCACCAACTGCAAACGTAATTGTGCGAAGTGATTTGTTTTGTTTAAATTGAGATTTAAAATCTTTTCCTGATAAATTTTCTAACATTGTCGCGATTTTAGCGTTGCAAAAATATATTTTTTTTCGATTCAAAAATATTATTTCTACTTATATATGAACAAAGATACCAACAAATGCCACTTTTTTAGTTTGTAATCGCCTTTTGATTGTTCAAATTTGTTTGTTTTTGAATTCATTTTATTATTAGCATTTCATTTGTGAATATTATCTGACAGAATTTTAGAATCTTCCTGAGTTTATTTTTAGCTTTGTGGCGTATTTTAAGAAACTTATATATAATGATACAATTATCAGATCGTTTACAAGCCATGGAAGAATCTGCAACGCTTGCCATGTCGCGTATTTCAAGAGAATTGAAGGCTGCAGGGAAAGACGTGATTTCGCTTAGTTTGGGCGAACCAGATTTTTTTACGCCTCAATTTATCAAAGATGCTGCGCTCGAAGCGATGAACAATAATTTCACTATGTACACGCCTGTTGCAGGTTACGACGATTTGCGTGAAAGTATTTCTGAAAAATTCAAAAGAGACAATGGTTTGACTTATTCTAAAGATCAAATCGTAGTTTCAACTGGCGCAAAACAATCTATCGCAAATGTGGTGATGAGTTGCGTAAATCCTGGTGATGAAGTAATCATTCCTGCTCCTTACTGGGTTTCTTATGTTGAAATTGTGAAAGTTGTGGAAGGAACTCCCGTGATTGTTCACGCAGGTATTGAAACTGATTTTAAAATCACTGCTGCTCAATTGGAAGCGGCCATCACGCCGAAAACAAAGATGATGATTTTTTCTACACCTTGTAATCCTACTGGTTCTGTTTACAGCTATGAAGAATTGAAATCTTTGGCAGATGTGTTTGAAAAATATCCAAACATCGTAGTAATTGCTGACGAGATTTATGAACACATTAATTTCGTTGGTAAACACGAAAGTTTGGCGCAATTTCCTAAAATTTATGACCAAGTGGTAACCATCAATGGTGTTTCTAAAGCTTGGGCAATGACAGGTTGGCGTTTGGGTTACATCGGTGCTTCGAAAGAAATCGCAGATGCTTGCAACAAAATTCAAGGTCAATTTACTTCTGGAACTTGTTCAATCACTCAAAAAGCGTCCATCGCTGCTATGAAAGCCGAACCTGCTGTTTTGAACGACATGATTGCTGCTTTTAAAAGTCGAAGAGATTTAGTTTTAACAATGTTAAACGAAATGCCAGGTGTGAAAACAAATGTTCCTGATGGCGCATTTTACGTTTTTCCGGATATTTCGTCTTTCTTTGGTAAGAGTTATTTAGACCATAAAATTGAGAATGCAAACGATTTATGTGTTTATTTGTTGAGCGAAGCAATGGTTGCTTTGGTTACAGGTGACGCTTTTGGAGATCCAAATTGTATTAGAATTTCTTATGCAGCTTCGGAAGAAACATTGACAAAAGCAATGTCTCGCGTGAAAGATGCATTGGCAAAATTAAAATAAATGAATATAAACGCACTTTTTGAACAGTTTTCGGGCAAAAAAATTGCCGTTGTTGGTGATGTCATGCTCGATGCCTATTTGAGAGGTGGTGTTTTTCGTGTTAGTCCTGAAGCACCAGTTCCAATCGTTAGTTTAGACAAACAAGAAGACCGATTAGGCGGTGCTGCAAATGTGGCGCTAAACTTGGTTTCTCTCGGAGCAAAAGCAATCATTTGCTCGGTCATTGGAAATGATAAAGATGGAAGTCGATTGGTTGATTTACTTGCTGAACAAGGAATTTCTAGCGAAGGAATTGTTCAAAGCGAAAATCGTCAAACGACAGTTAAAACACGCGTCATTGGAAACAATCAGCAATTGTTGCGCATCGATGCAGAACAAACAGATGATATCAACACATCTGAAGAAAATCAAATCATTGCCAAAATTCAACATTTAATCGAACAAGGAATTGATGCGTTGATTTTTGAAGATTATAATAAAGGTGTTTTGACACAAAATGTGATTGAAAAAATCATCCAATTGTGTCAAGAAAACCAAGTGGTTACAACTGTTGATCCAAAGAAAACGAACTTTTTAGCCTACAAAGGTGTTACATTATTCAAACCCAATTTGAAAGAATTGAAAGAAGGTTTGGACGTTCATTTTTCAATTGAAAATAAAAGTGATTTCGAAGATGCAGTTCAACAATTAGAGCAAATTCTTCAAAATGAAATCACCTTTATCACACTTTCAGAACATGGTGTTTTTATTAAAAATGAGGCAGATAAATTTTACATTCCTGCACATTTGAGAAACATAGCAGACGTTAGTGGGGCAGGAGATACTGTCATCAGTGTCGCAACTTTGTGTCTGACTTTGGGTTTACCGATTTCAGAAATCGCAGAAATCGCCAATTTAGCAGGTGGTTTGGTTTGCGAAAAAAGTGGCGTGGTGAGTATCGAATTACCGCAATTGAAAGCTGAATTGACGAAAATTAAAACAAGTTAAAAACGAAATCATTCAATCAAATAGAGATTTATCAATTAACAAATTTGATTTCGAATTGCAGACATTATGGAAAAAAAGGAAGTAAAACCTTATGGTGACTCAAATAAATCCAAAAAGGAAGAAGTAGCACAAATGTTCGACAATATCTCAGCAAAATATGACTTTTTGAATCATTTTTTGTCTTTGGGAATTGATAAAATTTGGAGAAAAAAAGCAGTAAATATGCTGCGCGAAATCAATCCAACCAAGATTTTGGACATCGCAACAGGAACTGGAGATTTTGCAATTCAAAGTTTGACTTTAAATCCTGAGGAAGTTATCGGAGTTGATATTTCAGAAGGAATGCTTGAAAAAGGCCGTGAAAAAATGGTCAAAAGAAAGATTGATCACATTATTTCAATGCGTTCTGGTGATTCTGAAGACTTGCCTTTTGAAGACAATTATTTTGATGCCTTGACAGTTGGTTTTGGTGTGAGAAATTTCCAAAACTTAGAAATTGGTCTTGCTGAAATGCTTCGTGTGGTTCGTCCAGGTGGTAAATTAATCATTCTTGAATTTTCAAAACCAAAGCGTTTTCCTGTAAAACAATATTACGCTTTTCACTCAAAATACATCATTCCATTTTTTGGAAAAACCATTTCAAAAGATGCAAGTGCCTATTCTTATTTGCCAGAATCTGTTGCTGCTTTCCCAGAAGGGAAGGATTTCGAAGATATTTTGGTAAAATTAGGATACAAAAGTGTCGGCGCAAAATTGGTTGCAGGTGGAATTGCAACAATCTATTTTGGAACCAAATAAAAACAATAAATAAAAATTTTCTCCGTTTCAATCGAATGATTTTTCAACGCAAATATTGGTTTTTAAGTGTCTTGCTTTTTGTGAGTATGAGTGTTTTTGCACAACCTAAAAAAACGTTGAATTACAGAAAATTTGATGAAAAATGGTTGCATTTTGGCTTTACGTTGGGAATGAATTCTGCCGATTTGACAACCTATCCAGTGGTTGGAGCATACGAAAAATATGGACTTTTATCCTTGGACAATAAGAGACAACCAGGCGGACAAGTAGGGATTGTGACAACTTTGAAATTAGGACATCCTGTCGTTAGATTGCGTTTTATCCCAACGTTGTCTTTTCAAGAAAGAGTATTGACTTACAGTTATTTAAATCCTAACCCAGATAGTAAAGTCAAAGAAATTGTCAACGAAGAAAGAATCAATTCTGTGAATTTGGATTTCCCTTTAATGTTGCAATTTAGAACAACTCGATACAACAATTTTGTAGCTTATGCATTGGGCGGCGTGCAATATTCCTTGGATTTACAATCTCAAGAAAAAGCGACACAATCTACAATCGATCCATTTATCAAGTTGAAAAAACACGATTATCAAGGTCAAGTTGGTGGTGGCGTTGAATTTTTCTTGCCCTATTTCAAATTAGGATTGGAATTGAAATATTCTCAAAGTTTTGGAAATGTTTTGATTCAAGATGATTCTCCCGTTTCTGCGCCAATCGACAGATTATATAACCGCGTTTGGTGGTTTTCACTTATCTTTGAGGGATAATTTTTCTTTTAATATCCTTTTTAAAGAACACAAATGAGTGTTATTATTCAATTTCAAATTCCTTTAGAAGAAGCCAAAGATGATGTCTTCTTACGCGAGAAAATTGCGGAAGAACTCAATCTAAAAGCTTCGGATTTTACTTTCAAATGGAGAAAGCGTTCCATCGATGCGCGAAAACGTCAGATCAAAATCAATGCGTCTTTTGAAGTTTTTCTAAACGGTGAAGTTGAAACACAAAGGAATTATTTTGAAGCGCAAAAAGTCAACGAGAAAAACGCCGTGGCAATCATCGGTGCTGGACCTGCGGGATTATTTGCTGCCTTGCGTGCCATCGAAAAAGGAATCAAACCTGTGATTTTTGAACGAGGAAAGGATGTCCGAGCACGCAGACGAGATTTAGCGAAATTGAACAAAGAATCCATCGTAAATCCTGAATCAAATTACTGTTTTGGAGAAGGTGGTGCTGGAACTTATTCCGATGGAAAATTATATACACGTTCCAAAAAACGAGGCGATGTGCTGAAAGCGATGGAATGGTTTGTCCATTTTGGTGCAGATCAAGACATTTTGGTTGAAGCGCATCCACACATTGGAACCAATAAATTGCCACAAATCATCGTCAATATGCGCGAAGCAATCATTGCCGCTGGTGGTGAAGTAAATTTCGATTCCAAATTGACGGATTTATTGATAGAAAATGGACAATTGGTTGGTCTTGAAATCAATCAGAATCATAAATTCGATTTCAAAAATGCCATTTTAGCGACTGGACATTCAGCGCGAGATATTTTTGAATTACTCCACAACAAAGGTTTGGAGTTGAAAGCAAAAGCTTTTGCACTTGGAGTGCGAATCGAACATGCACAAGATTTAATCGATAAAATTCAATACCACGGACGTGTCAACGATTCATTTTTACCGCCTGCTTCATACAGTTTAGTAACGCAAGTTGAAGGGAAAGGCGTTTATTCTTTTTGCATGTGTCCTGGTGGAATTGTTGCGCCTTGTGCAACTGCGGAAGGAGAAGTTGTCACAAATGGTTGGTCGCCTTCGAAAAGAAACAATCCATATTCCAATTCTGGCATCGTTGTCAGCGTGGAACCTGAAGAATTGCCCAATTGGAAAGACAATCCGATGGTTTGCTTGGATTTTCAGAAATCAGTGGAAAAAGCATGTTGGGAAGCAGCAGGAAAAACGCAAAAAGTTCCAGCGCAATGCATGAAAGATTTCGTGGACAACAAAAAATCAACTTCCTTCCCAAGATCTTCGTATCAACCAGGAATTGTGAGTGTCAATTTAAATGACGTTTTACCGCCATTTATCGCCAAAAAATTGCGCAAAGCGTTCGTTGATTTCGGACAAAAAATGCACGGTTATTTGACAAACGACGCGGTTTTACATGCACCAGAATCGAGAACAAGTTCACCCATACAAATCCCGCGTGATGAAATCACTTTGCAACATCCGCAAGTGAAAGGTTTGTTTCCTTGTGCAGAAGGTGCAGGATATGCTGGTGGAATTATTTCAGCGGCGATCGATGGAATGAAATGTATAGACGCAATCGAATTTTAATGGAAAATGTAACGGATAAATACGACGAATTGAATTTCAATATCGTTTTGGTTGAACCACAAATCCCGAATAATACTGGAAATATTGGTCGTTTGTGTGTCGCCACGAAAAGCAGATTACATTTGATTGCTCCATTGGGTTTTGAAATCACAGACGCTCGAGTGAAACGCGCAGGTTTGGATTATTGGAAAGACCTTGAAGTCTGTTTCCACGATCAGTTTGAAGCATGGTATGATTCTGTCCAAGACAAAAGTCGTGTTTTCTTTTTCACTGCTAGGACAGATGCTTCTTTTTATAAAATCGATTTAAAAAAAGGCGATTATTTGGTTTTCGGTCGTGAGTCGACTGGTTTGAGTGATGAATTGTTTAACCGTTTTCAATCTCAATTAGTCACGATTCCTTTTCCAGGAAAAGTACGCAGTTTCAATTTAGCAAATGCTGTGGCGATTGTTGCTATGGAGGGTATTAGGCAATT
>JBIKJE010000088.1:0-12275 GCA_044361165.1 Crocinitomicaceae bacterium
ATACTATGATACAATCCTTAATAGTCAAAATGACTTTCAAAGATGCAATGGAGTGCTACAAACTTCAGATGAGGGATATTTAGTATGCGGTGTTGGCTTTGGTGCAAAAAAAATGTCTGCAATAAAACTAAATATGTTTGGCGATACTATATGGTCCTTTAAGTTATATGTTGGAAATACTGTAACGGGTTATTTATACAGCGCAATTGAAACATCAGATAGTAATTATCTAGTTTGTGGTGTTTTTGGTGATCCTGTGCTTCTAAATGCGCATGCTGAATTAATCAAATTAGATAAAAATACGGGAGATACGCTTTGGTTGAGAAAAATTGGTTTACCGAATTTGACTGAAAAGTTTAACACAATTAAGGAAACCTCAGACAAAGGATTTATTGCTAGTGGCTTAAGATATAATGTAAACAATTCAACTACAATAACAGACTCAGATGTTTATTTGGTAAAAACAGATAGTTCGGGAGTTGTAGAATGGGAGCAAACATTTGGAGGACTTGGATATGAATGGGGCCAATCTGTTGAAATCGCTGATGACGGTAGTTTTATGGTTTTTGGAAGCACTAATTCCTATGGTGCAGGTTCATTGACGCTTACTTAATTAAAACTGACCCCAGTGGGAATATGCTTTGGCAAAAAACCTATGGTGCACAGTATGTTGATTATGGCGATGAACAAGGTGATACTTTGAACAATTCATATTAAGGCATCCTTAAATCTTTGGATTTACAAAATGGAAATATTATTTGGGAGCGACAATACCATCTTTTTGAAGATGATTCAACGCAACATTATTTTTATAGTATGGACACATGCAGCGATGGCGGTTTGGTAATGGGTGGTATGATTATCGATAGGCGTGGTATCAATTCTATTGTAGGTAATTCTTATTGGGTCGTAAAAACAGACTGCGCAGGCAATGAATACGCTTGGGACAATGATGCCTGTCCCAAATTTGTTGGTCTAGAAGAAAATGATAAAGATGCGCTTTTCAACCTCTACCCAAATCCAACAAACGGTAGTGTAACAATAGATTATTTCATCCCACAAAACAACCAAAATCAAATCATTTCTTTCTTCGACGCCACAGGAAAATTGGTGCAGAAAGTTGATTTTACTGGTGAGGGACAAATTCAGTTGAATATTGATTGTAGTGGGTTTTCGAATGGGGTTTATCAATGTGTTTTGGTTTCGGATGGGGAGGTGATGCAGCAGGGGAAGTTGGTTTTGATTAAATGAGATTTTCGCCTTGTTCTTTTTTTGTCTTGAAACAAATAAAGAACCAAAAAAAATTCAAGGCTACGCAATCAAAGCTAAAAAATTACAATTAATGACTAAACACAAGTAAACTCGCAACAAAGTGCGATTTAGTTTTGAAGTTCTTCAATGCTCAGACAGTACTTTTGTTTGGTCGTCAGAAATTACAATTTTTCTTAACGCTTTTATTGCTAAGGCCGGAAAAGTCTTAAAACTTGGGATTTTCTTAATTTACGTAGAAAACGTAAGATTGGCGTTCAAATTAAAGATAGCAGATATCTAGACTATTAGAAAATCTTCCGTCTAATGTCTTCGGTCTCGAGTCTAATGTCTCAAAGAACGCTTTTATTGCTAAGGCCGGAAACGGTCGTAAAACTTGGGGTTTTCGTATTTTCCTCCCCCTTAATCCCCCTCCGAAGGGGGAAGTAGGTAAAACATTCAATTTTCTTAAAAAGTAAATTATTAACTATTGAAATAAATTCTAAATTTTGAGATAATTCGTTTTCCCCCTTTGGAGGGGGACCAAGGGGGAGGACCTTTTCCTAAAAAACTTAAAACAAAACTTCAGACACAAGATAATCAGAAAGTCTCCCGTCTAATGTCTCCCGTCTAATGTCTCCCGTCTATTGTCTTTGGTCTCAGGTCTCCCGTCTTCTCTATCAACGCGCTGCGTTCCGCCAAAAGACTCGCCAGATTTGCTGATTTTCTCAACTTCGCCATGGCACTCAAATCCTGCGCGGTTTGAAACCAACGGTAGGCAATTACGCCGAAAATCGGGATGGTGAAATAGTAAATCCAGGGAATGAATAAATTGATTGTTTTCAAATCAAAAAACAAGGGAATGAAAACAAAGTGATTCAGCAAAAGCACCAAGGGAATATTGAATAATCCAATAGCGACTGCGCCTAGCATCATTTTTACGGAACTCCAAAAAACAGCTCTTTTGAACGATTTTTCTGTGAAATTTTTGATCAATTTGTAAGGCAAATAGCAATGAATCGCTCCCAAAAGCATCAATGGGAAAAACAAAATAAGCGAAATCCACGGCAACAAATTGGATTCTTTTTCTTCGATTTTTCTCAAATATGAATCTTTGATTTTCTGCTTTTTGGTCTTTTTGAAAAAAGCGTCTAATTCATTTTTCAAAGTTACCAATTCTTGGTTTTCATTCAAGTTTTGCGCGTTCATCCAAGCGGCAAGTGCTTTGGAGTTTTTCCATTTTTGCAACAAAGAAATGTTTCGAATTGGATCTTCAGGATGCATGCCATTTCGCTGCAATCTACTGACGTGTTCGTGAAAAAATACCCAATCAGCGTCTTCTACATGTGTGATTTGTGCTTGTAAATCTAATTCTATTCGTTTCGTAACTTCATTGACCGCTTTTGACGGATTTTCCAAGTATTCTGCTTTGTAATCATTCAAACAAATTGGATTACCGTTGGAAACCAACACGCTTCCGCCCAAATAATTAGGGTCGCTGTAATTAATGCCAATCGCAGCAATAAATACTTCTTTTTCCCAATTCATCGCTTCCAAACTACCAAATCCAATTCTAGCTGCGCCTTTTTTAACAGGCTTCAATCTTCTGATAAAAACGTCATCGGTAAAACCTTCGCCAAAAATCAACAAGTTGCGTTTTCCCTTCAAGATTTGCGTGCATTTTTTGAAAGTTTCATCGTTCTTAGCCTTGGTATCTTCGCCGTCGTGTTGTCTGTAAATCGGCAACATGTGCGCCATCCACAAAATCGGTTTCATCGCTTTGGTAAACACATCCGAACGCGTCATAAAAAATACGATTGGTCGCTGCAAAGAACCCACAATCAAAGGATCCATAAACGAAGCCGCGTGATTGCTAACGTAAATTGTTCTCCCAAAATGCTTGCGTGGTTTGTTGACTACACGTTGTTTTGGATAATACAATCGCAACGAATAAGGCAATGTGAAATACAAAAGAAGATATAAAAATCGCATTGAATCAGTGTTTTTAAAAAGCGTTCAAAGGTAATAGATTTATGACAAATTCGGAAAATTATCGTTTTTCCTCCCCCTTGGGGTCCTGGCACAATCCTCGAAAATCTATTCCTTTGGCGGAAATCCAGTTTTTTGAATGAAAAATGACTCTTGATCCAACTTCACCAAATGAATTCCTGGAAAATAATACACTGCGATTTGATGGTAATTATAGCCGTATTTCGCCATCCGCATCGCGCCTTCTTGACACAATCCGACGCCGTGACCAAAGCCGCGACCACGAATCACGACTTCCATTCCTTCGGGATAAGTGCTGAAAAACGTGGACTTTAAGTTAAATTCTGTGCGCAAATCTCGCAGCGGAATTCCCAAAGCCGGCGATTGATAAAATGCCATGCGCTCATTTTGATTAAACGAAAAAATCAACGGACCATAAATCGAATCATTCAAAGGATAATTATAACGCGTCACCAAAAAATCAGCCCATTGCTGTTGCGGGATTCGTTTTTCCCAAGTCGCTTGTTTGGTGTAAATGCAAAAAGTGTCTTTGAAAGAATTCAAATAGGGAATATTCATATTCCAAACAAATTCCGCTTCGCTCGTCTGTCCGCCGCAATTGGCGTGAAAATAAGCGTCAACCAATTCGTTGTTTTCATCTTCCATCACAATGCCATCGGTATTCACAACAGCTTCTTCAATGGTTGGTGAAAATCGCAACATCGAATGATACGCCTGACAATGCACGCGGTCACACAAACTGAAACCTTCATTGTCGTGTTTGTGGATGTATTTAAGCGCATACGTTCTACTCATCAACGCTTGCACTTTGTAGTATTCCAATTCTTTTCCGCCTCCGCCTTCAGATTCTACAACGCCGCTCAAATAATTGTTCATGTCGACCAAATTCACGATGGTCAAACCTTCAGCGCCTGCGGTGATTTCGATGTCATTTTTGTATTTTCTTTCTTTGACAAATGGCTCTTTGCACGAAAGTGAAATGGAAAATCCCGCTTTGGTTTCTTGCAAAATGATTTTTTTGAAAGTTCCCAAGGAAATGACTCCTTTTTTGAGCTCAATTTGTTGACTGGATTTGTAAATGACATCCACAAATTCGTTGGGCAAGATTGCGCCAAACTCTGAAGTGTCGCCTAAAATGGAGTAACTTCCGTCGTTGTAAGCGAATAAAATACGTTTCACGTCATAGTCACGTAACACTCCGATACGCATTTGTTGGGCCATCGAAAAGAAACCTAACGCACTAAATAGAACAATGAAAAGTATTTTCACAATTGCAAAAATAAAAGATTGAGGTGCAACCTGAAGCGCACTATCGAATAGTTTTCAACAAGGATTGTGCAACTTTTTTGCTCGCACCACCTCCGCCGAGAGAATTTCTCAATAATTCGTAATCTTTCAACACTTTTTCGCGCTTGCTTCCTCCTACCAAAAGCATCGCCAATTCTTCTTTGATTTGCGCTGCATTGCACTCATGCTGAATCAATTCGCGCACAACTTCTCTATTCATGATCAAATTGACCAAGGAAATAAATTCAATTTTCACCAATCTTTTGGCAATCGCATAAGAAATCGGTGATGCCTTGTAGCAAACCACTTCGGGCACATTCAACAAAGCAGTTTCGAGCGTTGCGGTACCAGAAGTAACAATTGCCGCTTCGGAGCAACCTAAAATATCGTATGTCGCGCCGTGGATAATTTTCGCATTTCGGCCGACCAGCAAAGGTTCGTAGAAAGATTTATCCAAAGATGGCGCACCAGCGATTAGAATTTCGTAACCTTCCAAATCCTTCACAGCGTCTAACATGATCGGCAATTTCACGCCCACTTCTTGTTTTCTGCTTCCTGGCAAAACGGCGATAATTGGTTTGTCGCCCAATTTCCATTTTTGACGGAAATCTGATGCTGAAAAAGTCGTTTCGCGGTATTGTTCAATCGCATCAAGTAGCGGATGACCAACATATTCCACTTCGTAATCAAACTTTTCGTAAAAAGCTTTTTCAAAAGGTAAAATCGCAAATAAATGATCTACCGAACGTTTGATTTTGTGCACACGGTTTTGTTTCCAAGCCCAAATTTGCGGAGAAACATAATAGTAAACTTTGATATTTCTGGCTTTTGCCCATTCAGCGATTCTCAAATTAAATCCTGGATAATCAATCAAAACAATGGCATCTGGTTGATACGCCTCGATGTCCATTTTACAAACCTTGATGTTGGAAAGAATCGTTCTGATGTTCATCAACACTTCCACAAAACCCATGAAAGCCAAATCTTTGATGTGTTTCACAGGTTTACCCGCAATTTTCTCCATCAAATCTCCGCCCCAAAACCTAAAATCGATGTTTGGTTCGTCAGCCAGTAAAGCTTTCATCAGATTCGCGCCATGTAAATCTCCTGAAGCTTCACCAGCAATCATGTAAATTTTCAAGCGCTCTTTTTGATTTTCAGTTTCCATCACGCGAGAAATTTAAAGTAAAGAATGGCAAATAAATTCAAAACGGTTGACAGAATAATTCCCATCGCCAAAGGCCATTTTTCTTGACGCAAAAAGGTGTGAAACCAAATCAAATTCGCAATACTTGCCAATGAAATGATTTTACTTTTTTCAATGCGATTGACACTAAATCGGTAAAAATAATTGTCGATTTCATATTTATTCAACAAAGCATAAATCACAATTGTCAAAGGAATAGCCACTGCGGTTGTCAGTATTCCGATGAGCAATCCAATAGAATGTTGTTTAGACCAATTTCTTAAATTCATTTTTGTTTATTAAAGTTCTATATTCCAGTTTTTTAATTCATTGATGGCTTGGTAAGCGGTCATGTCGAACTGAATCGGAACGACGCTCGCAAAACCATGTTCAAGTGCCCATAAATCAGAATCTTCGGTTTTATCTGCCGCTTCAAATTGACCGCTCAACCAAAAGTAAGGATTTCCAAATTGGTCCATTCTTTTGTCGAAAAAATCCGCCCACATTGCATGCGCACCGCGACAAATTTTGATTCCTTTGATTTCATTGGCAGGGATACTTGGCACATTTACATTCAAGCAAGTTCCTTTGGGCATTTGGTTTTCCAACACAGATTGCACCATTTTTTGAACGATGATTTTGGCACCAGAAAAGTCTGCATCAGCATGATAATCTGCCAACGAAAATCCAATCGAAGGAATGCCTTCAATCGCTCCTTCCACAGCTGCAGACATCGTACCTGAATAAAGCACATTTGTACTCGCATTGTCGCCATGATTGATTCCCGAAACAATTAAATCTGGTTTCCTTTTCATCAATTCATAAATCCCCAATTTGACGCAATCTACAGGCGTTCCAGAACACGTAAACGCTTTGATGTCGCCAAAAATATCTGAAGGATTCATTCGCAAAATCGAATTGATGGTAATCGCGTGTCCCATTCCAGATTGTGGTTTGTCTGGCGCAATCACCACTACTTCCCCAAAAGGTTTTACAGCTTCAACCAAAGTAGCAATTCCTTTGGCAAAAATGCCATCATCATTGGTGACAAAAATCAATGGTTTTGGAACTGACATGCGGCTGTTTTTTCTTTTAAATGAAATAAAACACGAAAGTAACAAAAATGCCTCGACTTTAGATTGAAAAATTAATCTTAAGTATTCATTTAAATCCCCTACCTTTGCACCCAAATTCGAATTTTGAATCGGCATTAAAAGTGTAAAACTTAACTGATTCAATTGATAGCATTGTATTTTATGAAAAAAATTGACGATTACAGAAAGTTACTTGGTGTTAACAAAACCGCAACTTTAAAAGAGCTTAAATCCGTTTACCGTGGATTGATGAAGGATTTTCATCCTGATAAAATTCAAGACAACGAAGAAGCAAAAGCTGAAGCTGAGGAAAAAAGTAAAAACATCATTGAAGCTTATCATTTCATCGTTAGTGTTTGTCCAGAAACTTGGGCTGGTTACAAAGAAGCATACGAAACAACGATTTCTTCTTCTTTGATTGCCGATATTGAATACAAAGGCGTGACTTTGCGCATCGATTATGCGGATGGAAACAGCTACGAATATTTCGACGTTCCGAAAAATATTTTCACCAAATTCATCAATGCAGATTCTCAAAACCGTTTTGCGAGAAGACAGATTTGCAACAATTACGTACACCGAAAAGTGACGACTAATTTGGTTCCAGCTTAAGTTTTCTTTTCTTTTTTCTTGACAAAAAAGAAACAAAAAGTCAAGGCTTTCTCAGAAAGTTTAAGCGCAGATTTTTGTTTGAAAGTTGATTAGTGCCTCAAGCGCTTAATTTTAAAAGTTTCTGAAAATGTGATTTTGTCGGTAATCTACTTCATTAGCATTACGTAGCTTCCTCCAAAAGTCTACATTTTCAGCGCACATTTAAAAACCTTTCTTCCAAGGCCAAAGATCTAAAACGTCGATTCGGCTTAGATTAGTATGCCTTTAAATTTTGAAAATATCTGACTAGATCATTATTCTATTTTTCAATAGCATATTGATTTATAGTTTTTGTTAATTCTTGTTGATTTTTGGTCAACTGACTTTTGACGTCCTAAATCTTTTTATCTTAGCGCTTTCATGGACGAAACTTTCGGAAAGGCATATAAACTTTGTAGTCAAAAAGCAATTGCTGCTGTTTTTGAGCAAAAGAAAAGTGTGAAACAATTTCCATTTGTGATGCATTACGCGCCAATGGAACTTCCGACAGATAAATCTTTTCAAGTGGTAATCTCTGCACCCAAAAGGATTTTTCGAAAAGCGCACGACAGAAATCGTATAAAAAGATTGATGAAAGAGGTTTTTCGAAAGAATAAATTAATTTTGGAAGAGAAGTTAACAACAAATCAACAGCAAATGGCGTTGTTTTTGGTGTACACCAACAAAGAAGAAATGGATTACAGTTTACTTTTACGTAAAATGGAAAGTTTACTTCTCAAATTTACTAATGAATTATAATTGCTAAAAATATGATCAACAAGTTTTCTCGCCTCATTCTGGTTTTTACAATTTCTCTTTTTTCGTTTCAATCACAAGCGCAAACCAATGGTTTTGAAGTAATCAAAAGCATGGAGTTGATGGATTTAATCTATCAGCATCTGGACATGTATTATGTGGACGAGCCAAAACCTGGAACGCTTTCTAAATTTGCGATAGACGCGATGTTAAAAGAATTGGATCCTTACACGGTTTATTACCATGAATCCAACATGGAAGATTATTTGTTGATGACCACAGGACAATACGGAGGAATTGGTGCAGTGATTCGCAAAATTGGCGATTATACGTACATCGCTGAACCTTATGAAGGAAATCCAGCACAAAAATCTGGTTTAAAAGCCGGAGACAAAATTCTTTCTATCGATGGTCGCGACATGAAAGCCAAAAAAAGCGACGATGTTTCTTCTTCCTTGAAAGGACCAAAAGGTTCTACAATTCAAGTAAAAGTTTTGAGAAACAACAAAGACGAAATCACCATTCCAATCACGAGAGACGAAATCAAAATTCCACACATTCCTTACACTGGAATGGTTTCAGAAACTGTGGGATACATCAACTTAAACACTTTCATGCAACCAACAACTGCCACAGACGTGAAAGCTGCGGTGCTTGATTTGAAATCCAAAGGAATGAAAGAATTGGTGCTCGATTTAAGAGGAAACGGCGGTGGATTGTTGATTGAAGCGGTAAAAATTGTCAATCTTTTTGTCAAAAAAGGTCAAGTGGTTGTTACAACCAAAGGAAGAGTGGAAGAAGAAAATCGCGTTTACAAAACGTTAGACGAGCCTGTAGATTTGAATATTCCATTGGTGGTTTTGGTGGACGAAGGTTCTGCTTCTGCCAGTGAAATTGTGGCTGGAAGTTTACAAGATTTAGACCGCGCAGTAATTATCGGAAACACTTCTTACGGAAAAGGCTTGGTGCAAAGAACTTACGATTTAAAATACGGTTCAAAAATCAAATTGACCATTGCGAAATATTACACCCCTTCTGGAAGATGTGTGCAACGTTTAGAATATTACGACAAAGAAAGTGGTCAAAAACCCAAAGCTATTCCTGATTCATTGATCAAAGTTTTTAAAACTGTGAATGGGCGTGAAGTAATTGATGCGCGTGGAATTGAACCAGAAATTACCATCAAAGAAAAAGAATATAGCCGTTTGACAGCCATGCTGGTTGGAAATAATTTGGTCTTCAATTATGCGACCGATTATTTTTACAGCCATCCAACCATCGCGGAAGCAGGAAAATTCACTTTGAGTGATGCTGATTATGAAGCATTCAAACAATTGGCAATCAAAGACACATTTGATTATTCAACAGCTTCAGAAGAAATGCTGAAGAAAATGAAAGAAACCGCCGAAGAAGAAGGCTATTTTGATGATGCGAAAGCGCAGTATGAGGAATTGATGAAAAAAGTCGTTCCATCGAAAGAGCGTGATTTAGAAAAATTCAAAGAAGAAATCAAAACAATCATTGAAAATGAAATCATTTCTAGATATTATTACCAAAAAGGAAGAACTATCGACTCCTTTAGAAATGACGACTATTTGAAAAAAGCCATTGAAATTTTAAAAAACACAAAAGAATATAACACTATTTTGAAAAAATAAACGTTCTGTTTTTTAGCACAATATTTAAATATATTTTGTGCGTTGCTGCTTTGTTCTATTTCACTGATTCAATATGCTAAGTAAACATTTGGGTGTAAATACTTACCACAACTTACTCTTTGTTGGCTATTTAGGCTTGGCTGTTGGACTTCCCTTGAGTAAAGTGGTTTTATCCATTTCGTCCATGTGGATTTTATTGATCCTCCTTTTGGAAGGAAATTTCAAAATGTACTTTCGAAATCTGCGTCAAAGTAAAGCAATCGTTTTTTTATTTGCGCTTTTATTGATCCAATTAATTAGCTTTTTATGGTCTTGGGACATCAAATTTGCATTAGAAGACCTAAATTCTAAATTACCACTTTATTCAATTCCAGTGGTTTTTGTAGCGCAACCATTGAAAAATGATCTCCACAAAAAGTCTTTACTCGGCGCATTTGTTTTGATCATGCTCATTACTTCTGTGTACAATTTTGGAAGCTATCAACATTGGTTTGGAAATCGTGTTTACGATGATATTCGGGGAATGTCTCTGCTCATTTCGCACATTCGATATGCATTGATGATTACCATGGCGGCAAGTATTTGTTTTGTTTGGATTTTCTACTCCAAAATCAACTTCAAGTGGATTGCGGTTTTCTTGTTTTTCTGGTTTGGTTTTTATACCTATTATGCGCAAATATTAAGCGGTGTAATGACATTTGTCGGAGTTCTAATTACGCTGTTAATCGTTGAAGTTGTCAGAAGAAAAAACAAAATTTTCACGATGATAACCATTTCATTGGGCGCGCTGATTGCCATTTCATTTTGTGTCGGTTTATACTTGTTTTTCCAACCTCAAAAATTAAAAATTTCCTTGGATAAACTCCCTTGGATGACGGAAGATGGCAACCGTTATTTCTACCATTGGGACAATCTTGAATTGGAGAATGGATATCCGATGTACTTTTTCCTTTGTCAAGAAGAAATGAAAGAGAATTGGAATCAGAGGTCTGATTTTCCTTATGATTCTTTGGACAGAAAAGGGCAACAAATGGAAGCGACAATCATTCGCTATTTGACTTCAAAAGGTGTATACAAAGATGGTGCGGCCATTCGGAAATTGACACAGGAAGATATTCGAAATATTGAAAATGGAGTACCAACCGTTTTGGCTACTAACGGAGGATTTATGGATCGTTTGTTGGGGCTGAAAAATGAATTGTTGTACACCAATGACCCAAATGGACAAAGTATTTCACAAAGATTTATTTATTGGAATACAGGCTTGAAAATTTTGAAAAAAAATTGGTTGTATGGAGTAGGAGCGGGCGACATTCACTTGGCTTTTCAAATGCAATACAACCGCGATAAATCGCCACTTACGAAAGAAAACAGAAACCGAACACACAATCAATATTTAAGTTACATGATTACGTTTGGCATTTTAGGTATGTTGATTTTCTTGGGAATTTTGCACCAATTTTTCAAGCAAGTCAAACAGCAAAAAGACATTTTAGCATTGTTATTTCTCACCATTGCCTGTCTTTCTTTTTTGGTAGAAGACACCCTAGAGACCCAAATGGGCGTGACTTTTTTCGCTTTCTTTTTCGGATTATTTTTATCGAGAAATTCAACATCAGTGCCAAGCCAATCCTAAAAAACGTTATTTTTATTTAATCAATATTTTTGGGTAATCTCAAATTATTCGTTCAGCTTGTCGAGTTCAGAAATTATCCTTTCTTTTATTTTTCAATCTATAATCATTAATTTCTCTATCTGAATAATTTTCTTATCTTCTTCTAATGAGATAAAATAAAATCCACTTAGAAGGTTTTCGCGGGGAAAAGTAACGGTTTCACCTGAAAGATCATCTATTTGTCTGACAGTTTGCCCAAATACGTCATAAATTGTCAAGGTCGCATTGGTATGATTGCCTATTGTTTCAATTGTGGTAGATGAAATGAAAGGATTTGGAAAGACAGAAAAAACATTTTGAGCTGTAATGTCATCAATACCTAAAATGATTTGCCCTGCCTCAATACAAGTGTTTGGGGAACTTTGATAGGCGTAATCTTTGACAGTGAAAGATGTGGATCCTGGTTCAACATCTAATCTTGTCCACCCAAAGTAAGTGTTTGGTCCCACAATTAACTTTAGTGCTAAGTATTTATCAGTCTCGCCTATCCAGTTTCCTGTGTTTGTTCCCCAAGCCATTGTCCCAGGATTGATATAGTCATACCATATCGGAAGTGTTTCACAAATATTGCTAGACGAAGATAAGGCCCATGGTAAATACATTCCTCCAACAAAATCACCAGCATAAGCATTGTTATTTTGAGGTTTACACATCACTTTATCCCCTAAATCAAATTGAATTAGAAAATCAACGACATTGTCATTGTTCAAATCTAAAGGATAAGTTGCGTT
>JBIKJE010000167.1:0-3178 GCA_044361165.1 Crocinitomicaceae bacterium
TGGTCTTGGAATTACCGTTGGCATTGCACTGTATTTTTTGATCACTTTTTGAGCTTCAGCATCTTTTGAACCTAAAAAGTTTTTTGCATCAAATTTAGTTTTTGCAATTCCATAAGTTTTTAAGAATACTTCGTCACTTTGATTTTCAAAATCGCGGAATAAATTGATTGCTTGTCCTGAAGGGATTGATCCGTAATAAGTTGCAATCCATTTTTTTGTTTCTTCAATATTGATGTCGCCGGCAATTGAAAGCACAGAATTTGAAGGAACATAGAATGTTCTGTAAAAATTCACGTAATCTTCTTCTTGAGCAGCATCCAAGTGTTCCATGCTACCAATTGGTTGCCATTTATATGGATGTTTTTGATACATTCTCGCGAACATTTCTGTTAAGAAAGAAGCGTAAGGCTGATTGTCAACTCTTTGTCTTTTTTCTTCTTTGACAACTTGTCGTTGAGTTTCGATACCAGTATTGTCAACTTTTGCATGTAAAAGTCTTTCACTTTCAAGCCAAAGACCCAATTCCAATTGATTAGAAGGTAATAATTCGTAGTAATAAGTTCTATCTTGTGAAGTGTTTGCATTCAACGCCCCACCATTTTTTTCTACCAATTCACTGTATTCTCCTCGTCCAATATTTGTTGAACCTTCAAATAACAAATGCTCAAAAAAGTGAGCGAATCCAGTTCTTGTTGGGATTTCATTTTTAGAACCAACGTGGTACATAATGGATACGGCAACAATAGGGGTAGCATGTTCCTCGTGTAAGATTACATGAATACCGTTAGGTAAATCATATTCTACATACTCGATTTTGCGCTGAGACCAAACATTACCAACTAAGGTAAGGGCTGCAATGGCAAAAAGATGTTTTTTCATGTTTAATCGATTGATTTGTTTAATTTATCTCAAATATCCTTTTTTAAGGAATGTCAAATATAAGTAAAATGATTATTGGAAAATTCAATGGATGAATGACTTTATTTGAATGATGAGATTTTTGATTGTTTTTTCCATGATAAATCAAATAGTGTTTGATTAATTAAAATTCTTTTTGATGAATTTGTATTCAAGCTAGGCGAATGTTTGTTTCAACTAACGTTTTGTTCATTCTTGTTTCTTTAATTGTCAAAAAAGTATTGAAATTTGTTTTTTTTAATTTAATTTCACATCACAAACTGTTGAAACTGGTTTTTTCTATTGAGATAGTTAGTTATTATTTTTAATCTTTTTTAAAGATAATATAAATCAACATTTAAGTTACTTACTATGATTACTCGATTACTACTTGTCGTTTATACGATGTTTTTTTCTTTTTTGGCTTTTGCCCAAAATTACGCGCAAACATCTATTCCCTTAAATTTTGAAACACCTGCGAATCAAGTTTCGACAGCAAGCGCAGACGATGCGGCTTTCACTAGAAATATTGGATTTACTTTTAAGTTCTTTTGCAATGATTTTACGCAAGTCGGGTTAAGCACCAATGGATTGATGACTTTTGGTGGGACCTCTGCTGCCTTCACAAACGCTTGTATACCAACTGCAGCAGCACCTAATAATTTCGTCGCTGCTTATTGGGACGATTTATATTTTGATTATGGGTGCACACCAACTTATTTTTTAGATCAAACTTTTGGCACCGCTCCAAATAGATATTATGTAGCAAGTTGGGTTGCTTTTACTAGGTTTGACGAAGCTTGTGGTGATTATATTTATACTCAAATTAAGTTATATGAAACTTCTAATATTATTGAAGTTCACATACAAACAAATTCACTAATTACTAATAATAGTGGGACAGTTGGAATTGAAAATGCAACAGGAACTGTAGGTTATCAAGCTGCTTGTAATACGAATCCTGGTAATAACGTGGCCTTTCGTTGGACTCCAGAAGCTCCTTCCGCTCCAGCTCAAGTTGGTTGGACAACAGTTAATGCAACTTCCTTTACCGTTCCTTCTTGTGGCGATTTTTCTTCTAATTTATGCATTGGGAGTGGTGTAGGTGTTCCAGCATCTTTGGTCCAAGGTGTTAATTATACTGCAGAAAATCAGGCAACAGCCGCTTGTGGTTCTGCCATGTCTACAGCTTATTTACAGGCATGGTCGCCCAGTGGTACAACCGCATGTGGCATGGATCCTATTGATATTCCAGGTTTAAATGCCATTACTTTTAATGCACCAACAACAGGCATTCATCAAATAAACGTTTCGTCAAATACACCTTGCGCTGTCGCAAATACTTGTGGAGGAGGATTAGGTGGAGATTTCACAACAAACTCAGCTCTTTTAAGATACAGACAAAACACCACCGTTACTAATACTACTTCAAATGCTGATATTTGTTTGACTGATACAAAATCACTAACGGCAACCTTAAGTGGAGCGCACAATAATCCTACGGTTGTTTGGTCCATTCAAGGTGGAACAGCAAATGGCTCTATTTCTGGAACTACTTATACACCAACTTCCCAAGGAAGTGTAACGATTCGTGCTACAGTGGGTAATTGTTTTAGCGATGTAACTTTTAATATTGGAAATTCCACTCCAACTTTCACCCAAGTCGCAGCAATTTGTTCTGGCGCTTCGCTTTCAGCATTACCAACTATATCAAATGAAGGAATCACAGGAACTTGGTTACCAGCAATTAATAATACAGAAACAACGACATATACTTTCACGCCGACTGCAGGTCAATGTGCGAATACTGCTACGATGACCATTACTGTCAATCCGAATGTTACCCCAACTTTTACTCAAGTCGCTTCAATTTGTTCTGGCGCTTCACTTTCAGCATTGCCAACGACATCAAACAATGGTATTACGGGAACTTGGTCACCAGCGTTGAATAATACAGCAACTACGACATATACTTTTACAGCTGATGCAGGTCAATGTGCAACGACAGCCACGATGACCATTACCGTCAACCCGAATGTTACACCAACGTTTACGCAAGTAGCACCAATTTGTGTTGGAGGATCTTTATCTGCATTGCCAACACCATCAAATAATGGAATTACGGGTTCTTGGTCTCCCGCACCTAATAATACAGTAACGACTACCTATACTTTTACACCAACAGTTGGTCAGTGTGCAACAACGGCAACGATGACTATTTCGGTTAATTCCAATACTGTTCCAACTTTTACTCAACTCGCACCAATTTGTTCGGGTGGTT
>JBIKJE010000168.1:0-3157 GCA_044361165.1 Crocinitomicaceae bacterium
GCCTTCAATGGGACTTGAGCGAAGATTGAATTACTTGATACAATATCCACACGGATGCATTGAACAAACAACTTCTGCTGTTTTCCCGCAATTATTTTTAGGAAAATTGACTGACTTGAATGAAGCGCAACAAACAAAAATTGCAAAAAACATCAAAAATGCATTGAAGCGATACCAATTGTTCCAAACTTCCAACGGTGGATTCTCGTATTGGCCGGGTGAAGGATCTGAAAGCGAATGGGGAAGCAATTATGCTGGTCATTTCATGGTCGAAGCAGAAAAAGCTGGATATAACTTACCGGCTGATATGAAACGCAGATGGGTGAAATACGCTCAAATGGAAGCGAAAAATTGGTCGAGTCAAAACAACATGAATGTTTCATCTCGAGGGAATGAAGCGAATCAATTGACTCAAGCATATCGTTTGTTTGTGTTGGCTTTAAATTCAACGCCAGAATTGGGCGCGATGAATAGATTGCGTGAAGAACGAAATTTGACAAATTCTGCAAAATGGCGTTTGGCAGCCGCTTATCAATTGATTGGACAAAATGAAGTTGCAGTACAAATGATTTCGAAATTGCCAGTTACGGTTGCGGCTTATAAAGAGTTATCATACACTTATGGCTCAGATTCTCGTGATCGCGCAATGATGTTAGAAACTTTGGCTTTGCTTGGACAAAAAAGTAAAGCATCTCAAATTGCGAAAGAAATTTCAGCGGAATTGAGTGGCGATGGTTGGATGAGTACGCAGGAAACTGCATACAGTTTATTGGCGATGTGCGAGTATGCTGGAGTGAAAGGCGCTGGTTCCGCCATTAAATTCTCATTCCAAGTGAAAAATGGTGCAGAAATTCCAATGACAAGTACGAAAGCAATCCAACAATTGAAATTCACAGACAATGATTTTGCGTCGAAAGCGCCTTTCAAAGTCAAAAATACAGGTAAATCAACCTTGTATGTCAAAGTGATGATTGAAGGGATTCCTTTGGTTGGAGATCAATCAGCAGCAGCAAACAATTTGAAATTGACGGTCAAATACCGCGACATGGCTGGACGATATATCAAACCTGATAAATTAACGCAAGGAATGGAATTCAAAGCAGAAGTTACGGTTTACAATCCTGGTAAAAAAGGATTGTACAAAGAAATGGCTTTGATGCAAATTTTCCCTAGTGGCTGGGAAATTCACAATGCGAGAATGGATGGCGAAAATGAAACGAATCAGGCGAGATATCAAGACATTCGCGACGATCGTGTTTACACTTATTACGAATTAGCACCAAACAAAAGCAAGAAATTCTTGATTCAGTTAAATGCAACTTATTTAGGGAAATTCTATTTGCCAACATGCTATTCTGAAGCGATGTATGACCATTTAATCAGTGCGAAAACTCCTGGAAAATGGGTGGAAGTGGTGAAAGAAAAGTAATCTGATTAGATTTAAAAATGATGTTAAAAAGCGATTTGGAAATTTAATCTGAATCGCTTTTTTGTTTCCTTCAAACCAGACTTTCTTTTTTCATCGCTTTTAACCAAGCCAACCAACCAAAAATGGCAATGATGGTGTAAACAAGAGATAAAAAGGATGTCAAATACAATTCCCTAGAAGCGTATAAATAGATTGAAACGATATCAACGACAATCAAGTAAGCCCAACCTTCATGGACTTTTTTGGTAATCATCAATGTAGCAGAAAGTGCAAAAGAGGTTACAAAAGCATCCAAAAAAGGAGAAGCTTGATCAGTATTCAATTTGAAAAAATATCCCAAGCCCAGTGTGAGAATTCCGCTTAAAATGACGTTTACCAAATTCAAACGAATTCCCCATGTATTGATTTCGTTGTTTTCTGCTGAACTTTTATTCCATAAAATCCAACCCAAAACGCCCATTCCGAAATAGAAAACTTGGAGGAAGGTTTCAATATATAGTTTGGAAATAAAACAAATGTAGACATATAAAGCTGAACTAATCAACGCAAAAAGCCAACATAAAATCAATCGTTTAGCGGCTAAAATCACGTACAAAATAGCTGTCGCAACAGCAAACCATTCCCAAATGGAAGTTTGAATGATTGCTTTTAAAAGTTGTTGATAGACAGTTTGCACCAACAAAATATTAATGGACAGGCTCTGATAAATCAGGATTGGCCATAAAAGTATAATCTGTAAGCGTTTTCAGAAAGGCGATGATTTTCAATTTTTCATCTGCTGTCAAAGGAATTCCTGAAACAAGCGACTGATCTAAAGTTGACGAATTTTGAACTCCTGTGGCGTAATGATCCAACACTTGCGACAAAGTAAAAAATCTTCCATCGTGCATGTATGGATAAGTTATTTGAATATTTCTAAGCGACGGAACCCTGAACTTCCCATTATCCACAGTTTCTTGCGTGATTAGGCCACGTCCAAGATCTGCGAAAACGGCATCTAAACCATTGTTTCGAAAACTAAAATCCGTAAAAAGTGGTTCTGTATGACAACTTGCGCACTTAGATTGAAATAAGGAATAACCTTCATTTTCATCAGCTGTAAATGTATAGGTTCCCTTTCTGTACTTATCATATTTTGAATCGTCAGAAATTAACATTGCCATGTATTGACCCAAAGCTTGAAGCATTTTTTGATCTGTAATACTATCCACGTTGTAAGCAATTTTAAACTTGGAACGATATGCAGCATTTGCATTTAACTTTCCAACAACATTAAAAACAGTTTCATGCATTTCAATAGGATTGGTAATTGGAGCAACTGAAAAAGTTTCAATATTATTAACACCACCATCCCACATAAATGAAGGATACCAGGCTAAATTAGCCAAAGCAGGGGAATTTCGGACTCCCAAAGTACCGTTTACACCTGCACTGAATGCAACGTTGTGATCTGAAAAGCCATGTGTTTGAGAATGGCAAGAGGCGCAAGAAATCGAATTATCGAGTGATAAAATTGTATCATAAAACAAATCTCTACCCAGATTAAAACGAGAACGAGTCAATGCATTGTTTTCAAATTTGTAATGCGGTTCTGGAAAATAGGAAGGTTTTCTAAATGCAAAATCATCCACTGGAACAATTTCATTTTCTTTTTTACAAGAAAAAAGAACAAAAACTAAAAAAAAAGAAAATATCAACTTCATATCGCAAAACAATTTCATTAATTGA
>JBIKJE010000019.1:0-42114 GCA_044361165.1 Crocinitomicaceae bacterium
ACGAGCATGACTTTAACTTCAAATTGGCGCATGCTAAAAAGTTCTTGGAAGAAGGAAGTAAAGTGAAAGCTTACGTTTTCTTTAGAGGAAGAACGATTGTATTTAAAGACAGAGGAGAAATTTTGTTGTTGAAATTCGTGCAAGAATTAGGCGATTTAGGTGTATTGGAATCGATGCCTAAATTGGAAGGAAAACGAATGATCATCATGATTAATCCTAAGAAAGGAAAATAAACGATTGGTTTTACCAATTGAAAGATGCTATATAGAGGTAACACTTTAAAAACGAAGAGAGATGCCAAAAATGAAAACTAAATCCAGTGCAAAGAAGAGATTCACAATCACTGGAAGCGGTAAAATCAAAAGAAAACACGCTTTTAAAAGCCACATTCTTACGAAAAAAACAAAAAAGCAAAAAAGAAATTTGACACATGCAGGATTGGTTCACAGTGCTGATGAGTCTAATATCAAATTGCAATTGTGCATGAAGTAAGACTTTCGAGTCTTAAGAACTTTGTGCCAGGTTCAGTAGTTTAACCCGGTAAATGAGTACACAAGCCTCCTGTAAAAGTGGAGCACTCTTTATTAAAAAAACAAAAAATTATGCCAAGATCGGTAAATCATGTTGCTTCAAGAGCTCGCAGAAAGAACTTTATGAAGCTTGCCAAAGGTTACTTTGGAAGAAGAAAAAATGTATGGACAGTTGCTAAAAACGCTGTCGAAAAAGGATTGCTTTACGCCTATGAAGGTCGTAAACAAAAGAAAAGAAACTTCCGTTCGTTGTGGATCACGCGTATTAACGCTGGTGCTCGTCAACACGGAATGAGCTATTCTCAGTTTATGGGCGCTTTCCACAAAAGTGGAATGGAGTTGAACCGTAAGGTTTTAGCTGATTTAGCAATGAATCACCCAGAAGCTTTCGCAGCTGTTGTAAAAGCTGTGAAAAAGTAAGCAAAGAATTTACTCTGTATAGCATTACACTCGTCAATGATTTGGCGGGTGTTTTTTTTTGTTGAGATTTAGCTGAAAATTTTTGTGTTTTAATCTCATTTTTTTGAGAGATATCAAGGACTTGTGAAAAGTAATTGATACATTTATAACTGAAGTTAAAAGTCGTAAGTACCAAAAAAATGTATTTTGAAGAAAACAAGCTCCAGAATTATTAAATTATCACCAGTATACCAAAACTATGAATTTTGCTGTGACCAAAAAAAATGAATTGATTATTTTCAAACCTACAAATGGGAAGTCAGAATTTCAAGTAGTTTTAGATGCTGATAATGATACTGTTTGGGTAACTGAAGAACAAATCATGGAGCTATTCAATAAAGCTAGAAGAACAATTGGGGAGCATATTAAAAACATATATAAAGAAGGAGAACTCGACCAAATTTCAACTTGGCGGGAAATACGCCAAATTCAGTTAGAAGGGAATAGAAAAGTTTCCAGAAAAATTTCTACATACAATCTAGATATAATAATTTCCGTAGGCTATCGAGTAAAGTCTCAAGTTGGAATTGAATTTAGAAAATGGGCTACTGGAAAATTAAAAGAATATTTAATTGAAGGATATTCAATAAATAAAGAGCTTCTCCAAAGTCAAGCAAAAAAAATCGTAGATCTTAGGCTACAAATAGATTATTTACAAGAATCAGCTTATCAAAATCAGAAACAAATAACCGAAGGATTCCTATCAATTATAACACACTACTCCCAATCATTTAAGCTTTTAAACAAATTTGACAAGGATGAACTTTCAACAGATGGATTGAACGAAGAAGTTATTTATACTATTAATTATATAGATGTCAAGAATGCTATAAATGGATTGAAAACTTCATTGATTAACAAAGGTGAAGCATCTGAAATATTTGGAAATGAAAAGGATAAATCATTTGAAGGAATATTAGGTAGTATATCTCAAACAGTATTCGGTAAACTTGCTTATCCAACTATAGAAGAACAAGCTGCTCAAATTCTATATTCTACCATCAAAGGACATGCTTTTAGCGATGGAAACAAAAGAATTGGATCTTTTTTATTTGTTTGGTTTCTTGAACAAAATAATTTTCATTTAACAAGAAATGGTAAGAGAAAAATTGATAACAACACACTGGTAGCTCTTGCACTTGCGGTTGCACAAAGTATTCCAGAGCAAAGGCAATTGATTGTTCAATTAATTATAAATTTAATAAAAGACTAATTCATCACCCAGAAGCTTTCGCAGCTGTTGTAAAAGCTGTGAAAAAGTAAGCAAAGAATTTACTCTGTATAGCATTACACCCGTCAATGATTTGGCGGGTGTTTTTTTATATAAATATTAAAGAATCAGTTTCAAAAAAAATTGCGAGAAACATCCAAAATACCAAATAGATAAAAGTTTTGAAAAATGGTGGAATTAAAGTACTTATAAAGGAAGAAAAATAGATAATGAATCAACTATGTTGTTCTTTGGTCTTTTCAAATGTTTTGTTAATTTTATTCTACCGAATATGAGCATTTTTTTATCTCATGTTGCTGAAAAAAATTCAGCTTTTAACAAAACAAACTATGAAAACACTTCTTTTTATTAGTATTTGCATACTCAATTATACGCTTTGGTCGCAAACTAACGATTCCATTCCTGTGAAGAAAAAGCATTTTGAATTGAGTTTTGGACAATCTTTGTTATTCATTTCTAGTTCCAAACAGACTACAATCGCAACGAATGAAGCCATTGTTTTGCCAACAAGTGCAGTTTTACTTTCTGTCGAATTTCGACCTGAAAAACGAATGCGAATTCCTGTTTTTTTCAATTTGGCGAAAGAATCCAAGCAATTTATTGTAAATGGTCAAATTGTGAGTGAAAAAGCTTCGCCAACGATTGGAACTGGTGCTTTGTTTAACGTGCTCAATTTTAAAATCGACAAAAACTCTAAGATTGAAGTGGAAGCTGGTCCGCTAATAAGTTGTTTGATTGACACCAAAAAATCTGTTCGCTTCGCACCTATTTTGGCGGCTCGAATCAAAATTTTGCGTGGTGAAAATTTCATCATGTATTTGGGAACGAGCTACAGCATCGGAATCAACGCAATGGGTTTATTGTATGGTACTGGTTCGGCGTTTTAAATTTTAAATCCGAAAAAAATCCCTCAACCAATTCAAGCTGAAGGGTTTTAAAATTAATTTTGTGAATCTTACCTATTGTGCTCAATCACATAGGTTAACACTTTTTCCATCAAATCCACACGGTCTTTGCCACTCACATTGTGTTTGTGCATTTCGTAAGGAAAGAAATCAACTTGCATCCAATGTTTATTTGTTCAAATAACATACATTTTGAATTGTGAGATTAAACGCATCATCAAAGAGTAGATTTATTGATATTGAGACGATTGGATAAGTGTTTGATTTTTTTTGATAAAATAATTGAAAAATTAAGTTGAACATTTTTGAATTTGAAATGTTTGATGCAAAAAGGAAAGATTATGAGAAATTTATTTTATTGTTTAGTTATTGGTTTTTCCATGAGTATGAATACCAATGCACAAATAAATCTTATAGGTACATCCTCAAATCCTATCTCTGGCGACATTAATATTTTAAAATGGCAAGCACTAGATTCTTTATCGGTATCGTCAATCCCTACTATTCTGGATGCTTATTTTTTCGCAACCTCAGCATTTGATCCATTTAAAAACAACTATTATATTTCTGGAGTTGCAGGTCAAAATACAGGATTGTATTCATATAATTCCTTCACAGGTGAAGAATCATTGATGCAAGCTTCCTCATACACCAATGTTTCTGAATTCGATATGAGCACTGGGAAAATGTATAACTTAATCATGGAAACTGAAGAATATATCAGTATTTATGAATATGATGTTGAGTCGAATCAGGACAGTTTGATAGGTGTAATTTATGAACCAGGTGCGATTGGTATTGTTGCAGATGCCATTGGTTTTGATTCAAATAATCGCATTCTTTATTATGTTGGTCCAACTAATGGTAATGAGTTGTCACTTTATTCAATTCCCGTTAGAAATAATTCATTCTCGTTCACTAGAACCATCCTTAATACTACAAATCCAAACATCAGCATTACAAGTCTTAATTTTGATAATATAAATGAAAAATTATTTGCAGTGAATGATACATACGACCAATCATTTAATTTCACTGGAAGAAATATCGTTGAAATAAATAAAGTAAGCGGTGACGTAATAAACCTTGGTCAACTGGTTGAATTTACAAACTTTGCTGGTGGATCTTCTTCATTTGACCAAAATACGGGGACTTTTTTATTGGTAGGTATTGATAATAATAATGTATCCAAAATGATTGCTTTCAACACAAATTCAAACACTTATGTCACTGGTTTTGTTCCAGAGAATGTTTCTGAGATTGTTTGCGATAATTCAATTTTTGCAAAAAATAGATATGGAGCCCTGGGAATTGAGCAGGAAGCATCTTCCAATTTCAAACTTTATCCTAATCCAGTTTCGGAAGTCTTGAGTATTGAGAGCAAAACTGACGAACCGACAGATATTCAGATTTTTAATTCATTAGGCGTATTAGTTTTTACACAAACTTCAAACGCTTCCTCTGAAATAAATTTGAATCTCTCTTCTTTTCCTAAAGGAGTATACATTGTAAACTTAACTACTGAAAATCAAACAAAATCTGAAAAGATTGTCGTTCAGTAGTAAAATTGATTTTCAAGAAATCACGATCTTATGAAATACTTCTATGAAGTATATTGGCATCAACTCTAAATAAAAAATCCCTCAACCAATTCAAGCAGAGGGATTTTTAATTTTATCTCGAGATTCTTACTTATTATGCTCAATCACATAAGTCAACACTTTTTCCATCAAATGCACGCGGTCTTTGCCACCAACATTGTGTTTATGCATCGGATAAGGGAAGAAATCAACTTGAATGCCGCTTTCCACAAACTTTTTGACCATCGCCAAGTTGTGTTGTTCTACTACCACATCGTCCACTGTTCCGTGAATCAACAATAAATCGCCTTTCAACTTGCTCGCGTGGTTTAACAAACTGTTTGCTTCGTAACCTTCTTTGTTTTCTTCAGGTCTGTCCATGTAGCGCTCGCCGTACATGATTTCGTAAAATTTCCAATCGATTACTGGTCCGCCGGCAACACCCACGTTAAACGTTCCTGCTTGACGCAACATCAAGGAAGTAGTCATGAAGCCACCAAATGACCAACCATGAACTGCTAAGCGACTTCCATCCACATAAGGCAACGATTTCAAGTATTCAACGCCAGAAAGTTGGTCTTCCATTTCCAACGTTCCCAACTGGCGGTGAATGCCACTTTCAAAAGCAAATCCTCTTTCTCCAGAACCGCGATTGTCTAATGTGAAAACCAAATAACCTTGTTCAGCCAACCAATTCATCCACAAAGATGAACCGTCATACCAAGAATTGGTAATCATTTGCGCATGTGGTCCACCGTAAACATATACCAAAACTGGATATTTTTTCGTTGGGTCAAAATTGCTTGGTTTAATCAATCTTGTGTACAATTTCGTTCCATCTTTTCCAGTAATTGAACTGATTTCTGTAGTTCCAATCGCGTAATCTGCTAATTTGTTAGTAGATTCCAACAAGATTTTTTTGAACTGTCCATTTCCATCCAACAAAACTGAACGAGAAGGAATGACGTGATTCGAATATTCATCAAAAATGTAATTTCCGTTTTCGCTCACCGCAATGCTGTGTGTTCCTTCATCAACGGTCAATAATTTTTGAATTCCGTCAGTCGTAACGCTATAAAACATGGTATTCAAAGGACTTTCGCCTGTTGCTTCAACAATGATATTTTTTCCAGCATTGGTCGATTTAAAAATGCTTTTCACTACAAATTTATTCGAAGTCAATTGTTTGATTAAATTTCCTTCGATGTCGTAATAATACAAATTATTGAATCCGTCTCTTTCACTGATCCACACAAAATTATTGGAATTCGCATCAGGAAAAAACGCTGGATGTTCTGGTTCAATCCATTTGCTATTTTGTTCTTCAAAAAGCGTTTTAATCAATTTTCCAGAAGCAGCATCATATTTGTTCAACCACATATGATTTTGGTCGCGATTGACTTCAGCGATTAACATAAATTTTTCATCTGAAGACCAGGAAACATTTGTCAAATAAGAATCAGCGCCACTTTTTGGAGTGATGAAAACTGTCTTTTTATTTTTGAAATTGTAGATTCCAATTTTCGGTTTTTCAGATTTCTGACCAGCCATTGGATATTTGATCATTTTCAAAGCTCCTGGCGTTTGCGTGATGTCCAACAAAGGATAATCGTGCACTTCGCTTTCGTCTTTTTGCGCAAAAGCCAATAAATTTCCATTTGGCGACCAGAAAATACCGTTAGTTATTCCAAACTCGCTGCGTGCATAAGTCTGACCTGAAACGATGTTTTTGTCTGTATTTTTGGTGATGGCAATTTGTTTTCCATCTGCGCCGATTGCGAATAAATTATTTTCAATTGTAAATGCAACGCGTTGATTGTTGGATTCGAAAGTAGCGTTTTCTGCGTTTTCATCCAATTTAGCAACCAATTTTCCAGTTTTCGTTTCGGTGTCGAAAGCGTAATAATTGATTCCGTCGTTCAACCAAAAAGTTTTAGAATCTTTCCACTCTAAACCAGAAAACCAGTTTAACTGACTTCCTAAAATTTTGTTTACATCTTGAATTGTGAACCATTCAACCGCTTTTTCACCAGTGGCAGAACCTTTCATTAATTTCACATAACCATCTAAGTAGACAAAGTTCTCAGTTCCAGGAATCCATTGAAACATCAACATTTTGTCTGGCGCGAAATTTCTGTATTGTTGTGTTACAGCGTCTTTCAGCGTCAATTCTTTTTTCTGAGCAAAGGTGAAAGTTGTGGTTAAACAAACACCTACAAATAAAAATGACTTTAACATTTTATCTTTTTATTAATTCGTTAAAAAATAATTCTACCGGCCTTCCAGCTTGGTAACAGTCCAAAATAATTTGGTCTAAGTTATCAGCCAAAATTGTTTCTGGTTCAAATTCGGCATAAAAATACCATTGTTTATTGAAAATTAATGGTTCAATTTCTGCGGCTTCTTTCAATTCTTTGGGAATGATTTTATTTTTTTCGCCCAAGATATTTCCAAAAACCTTTACAAACTTGGGATCTTGGTATGCTTTTTTGAATTTTTCAGGAGCTGCAGCAATTCCTTCGCGGGCAATCAATAAATCTTCTTTGTCGATTTCATAAACGCCACCATAAACGCGCATTTTCTCTGGTCCTAATTCAAAATAAACGCCATTCACCGCCTTGCTTTTCTTTCCTTCAGGATTGATAATCGCCGAAACTTGCAATTTGTAAGGTTGTTTGTCTTTTGAAAAACGAATATCGCGATTGATTCTAAAAATACAATCCTTCGCTTCCAAATCCTTGAAGGTAGGATCAATCACCGCCATTTTGGTTATCAAGTGTGAAACGAAATCCTTAAAAGGCTCTTTCACAAACTGTTCATATCGCTTGCGATTTATGTCAAACCAATCTTTGTGATTGTTGGGAGCCAATTCAATGAAAAAATCTAAAAATTCTTGCTGAAAAAACATGTGTTTTACTTTTTGAATTATTTTGTAAATGTAGTGATTTTGGAGAGTAGAGATGTTAAGATTTTGAGATATTAGGATTTTAGGATAATAGGATTTTAAGACGGGAGATATTAGACAGAAGACATTCCAAAAGTCTAATAATCTTATAATCCATTACCACAGCAGGTAGCTCGAAGTGAATCGATGGGTAGCTCTTTAGCAAAGCGGGTCTTTTTTTAAAAAAACCACCAAAACGACCAATTACCACATTCATAACAACAACCCGCCACTCGTAAAAAAAATCTAAATGATTGAAAAGAAGCCTCTAAATTTGAACTTGAATAAATACAATTTAAAATGTCTGAAACAAAAGAGAAAAAAGTAACTTTTGGTCGAATTTTTTGGCCTAGCTTGGTTGCAATGTTGATTGCTTCAATCTTGGGATTGATCTTGTTTTTCTTGATTCTTGGTGGTGTAATTGGTGGATTAACCGAAACCCCAAACTACTCAATCAAAGACAAAACAATATTGCACATGTCGTTAAAGGGGCAAATTGCTGAAAATAGCAGCTCTACGTTCAATCCTACCGCAATGGGAGTTGAAAATAAAATCGGATTAAGTGACTTGCTTTTCGGCATGGAAAAAGCCAAAACAGATGACAAAATCAAAGGGATTTTCTTGGAAATTGACGACCTCCAATGTGGATTTGCGACTGCACGAGAAATCAGAAACGCCATCAACGATTTTGAAAAATCTGGAAAATTTGTGGTGGCGTATAATGGCGGTGAAGTGATTACCCAAAAAGAGTATTACATCTCAAGTGCTGCGAATGAAGTATACGGTTTTCCAAATTCGACGATGGAATTCGTTGGGTTAGGAACAGAATTGATGTTTTTCAAAAATACACTCGATATGCTTGAAGTTGAAATGCAAGTGATTCGTGGAAAAAACAACGACTTCAAAAGTGCTGTTGAGCCTTATTTCAGAACAGAAATGAGTGATTCAAGTCGTTTGCAAATTGAGAAATATTTGTCAAGTATTTGGAAAGATATCAGAATGGATATTGCTCGCGACAGAAAAATGTCGTCAAATGAATTGAATGATATCGCCGAAAATTTAAAAATCCACCGCGCAGTTGACGCTGTTAAATACAAAATGATGGATGCTACCAAATACCGCGACGAGGTGTTGGCGATTTTGGCAAAAAAATCTGGAATCAAAAGTATCGACGATTTGGAATTAAATGAATTCGAAAAATACGCCAAAAAGAAGTTTTACAACGACCAAATGGGTGTCAAATTTGGAAAGCCGAACATCGCTGTAATCCTTGCAGAAGGAGATGTTTCGGTGGAAGGAGACGGATTGACCTCTCAAAAAATCTGCAAATATTTAAGAGAAGCAAGATTGGATAAAAGCATCAAAACAATCGTATTACGAGTGAATAGTCCAGGTGGAAGCGCATTGGCGAGCGACGAAATCTGGCGCGAAGTAAAATTGGCCAATCAGAAGAAAAAAGTAATTGTTTCCATGGGAGATGTTGCCGCGTCTGGAGGATATTACATTGCTTCACCAGCAGCGAGAATTTTTGCTGAACCGACAACAATCACTGGTTCAATCGGAGTTTTTGGTGTGATTCCTTTCACTGGAAACATGTTGCAAAACAAACTTGGATTGACTTTCGACAGGGTTCAAACGAACAAACACGCAGTACTTTCTACCAATAGAAAATTGTCACCTGAAGAATTTTCGACAGTTCAAAATGAAGTCGATGTTATTTATGCGCAATTCTTAGATAGAGTTTCTACTGGTCGTGGAATGACAGTTGAAGCGGTGAATAAGATTGCCAGAGGTCGCGTTTGGACAGGAACTGACGCGTTGAATATCGGTTTGGTTGACCAACTTGGAGGAATCAAAGATGCGATCAACTACGCTGCAAAACAGGCGGGAATTAAAGATCAAAAAATTCGTTATTGGCCTGAGAAAAAAGAAGATCCAATTTTTGAATTGATCGAAGGATTGACCGAAGAAGACCAAGCAAAAATCCAGTCCTCTTATTCAGAAATGCCTGAATCATTGAAATTTTATTACCAACAGTTGAAAAAATTAGAACAATTGAAAGGAATTCAAATGAGAATGCCTTATGAAATAGTTCTAAATTAATAACAAATCTCCCTTATTTCTAAAAAACCCCGAGTAAATCTTGGGGTTTTTGCTTTTGTAGAAACTTCGAAAAGTCCATTTGTTATTTTTATAAGCCTTACATTTTTGCCAAACTAAAAATCCCAACTATCTTTGTTTTATGATTTCAGAAAATATTAGTCTCAAACCCTACAATACTTTTGGTATTGATGTAAATGCACACTTTTTTTCTACTTTCAATTCAGTTGAAAAATTAGGGCAATTGTTGCAGGATTTTCAACATGTTCCGCTTTTGGTTTTGGGTGGTGGAAGCAATATTCTGATGACCAAACATTTTGATGGACTGGTTTTGAGAAATGAAATCAAGGGAATCGAAGTTATTTCTGAAAATGAAAATGAAGTCATCGTAAAAGCTGGTGCTGGTGAAGTGTGGCATGAATTCGTACTTTTTTGCATTGAAAATGGATTTGCTGGCGTTGAAAATCTTTCCTTAATTCCTGGAAGTGTTGGCGCGAGTCCGATGCAAAACATTGGTGCTTACGGCGTTGAAATAAAGCAGGTCTTTGATAAATTAGAAGCTTTTGAAATTGAAACTGGAATTACGCATAGCTTTGATAACGAAGCTTGTGAATTTGGTTATCGAGAAAGTGTTTTCAAACGCAAATTGAAAGGAAAATTTATCATCACGCAAGTGTATTTCAAGCTTTCAAAATCTTCAGTTTTAAATACGACATATGGCGCTATTGAAACTGAATTGAAATCCAAGGGAATTAATGTTCCAACTATCAAAGATGTGAGCGATGCAGTGATTGCGATTCGTAGAAGCAAACTTCCTGACCCGAAAGAAATCGGCAATGCGGGAAGTTTTTTTAAAAATCCAGTTATTGATGAATCACAATACCTAGAAATCCGAACAAAATATCCAGATGCTCCTTCTTATCCAGCTGGTGAAGGAAAGGTGAAAATGCCCGCAGGCTGGTTAATAGAAACTGCAGGTTGGAAAGGAAAAACGATTTCAAAAAACGAAGGAAACAGCGAAGCAAAATACGGTGTTCACAAAAATCAAGCCTTGGTTTTGGTAAATTATGGCGGCGCAACAGGTACTGAAATTTTCGATTTGTCTACAAATATCTTGAAATCAATTTCAAACGAATTTGGCGTGGATTTGGAGCGAGAAGTGAACATTATTTAATCAAAGTCAAAACTTTATCCTTGCATACAGAATACTAAACGAAATTTTGAAATCATTTATCGAATATTGGCTCAAAAAAATTTTTTAAATGGAAAAAAAAGTATATTTTTACATACATCTTAAAACTTTCTAAACTAAGATTTAAGCTTTTTAATAAAATTTAAATAGGTTGTAAATGTGCCAATGTTGGTTTTAGCAGATTTGCAGTTCATTATTATCAGTAGTAGAAAAAAAATCTCCTTCAAATTGAAGGAGATTTTTTTGTTTAATATATTCGTACAGAAGATTCTACCATTCGTCTCCTCCGCCTTCTTCGTCAATCAGTTTTTTCCAATTGTAAGAACCGTCATCGGTAGCGCCCAAAATATCTTCATATTCTCCGTTCGTCAATTCAAAACGTTGAATTTCTTCTCCTGTGTATTCTTCAACGTCTTCCAAGAAAACCATTTCATCTTTGCTACAAAATGAAAGCGCTTGACCGCGTTTGTTACCACGACCAGTTCGACCAACTCTGTGCACATAATTTTCAGAGACATCTGGCAAATCATAGTTGATTACATAATCCACATCTGGAATATCGATTCCTCGCGCTGCGACATCCGTTGTAATCAAAACTCGGTTTTCATTTTTTCTAAATCGATCCAAAATCGCAAAACGCTCTTGTTGTTCGACACCACCGTGCAAAAATTCAGTTTTCAACATCACACGTTCCATTGCAGCCACCACTCTTTCGGCGCGAATTTTAGTTCTCACAAAAACCACAAATTTACTTTCTTCATATTCCTTCAAGACATTTTCCAAAAAGAAACGCTTATCGTCCATTTCAATAAAAACCACCGCGTGATCAATGTTTTTCGCTACAGGATTTTTAGGTGAAATTTGAATTCGAATCGCATTTTTCACCACAGAATATGCCAGCTTTTTGATTTTCAAGGTAATTGTCGCTGAGAAAAATAAGGTTTGTCGGTGTTTTGGAATGTGTTTCAACAAATCTTGAATGTCTTTGTAAAAACCTAAATCCAACATCAAATCTGCTTCATCCAAACATAAAATTTCCAAATTTTTCATGTTCAAATGTCCTTGAGAAACAAGGTCAAACATTCTTCCTGGAGTTGCCACCAAAATATCTACACCTTTATTCAACTGCGCGATCTGAGGATCTTGCTCAACACCCCCGTGAATACATGCAGAAACAACTTTCAAATTCTGACCAATCGATTCAAAAACCTTGGAAATTTGAATCGCCAATTCGCGCGTGGGGGCCAAAACCAAACATTTAACGCCTTCTGTTTGCTTGCCTTTAGATTTCTTTTTCTCTAAAATTTCCAAGATAGGAATCACAAAAGCAGCGGTTTTTCCAGTACCCGTTTGCGCAATTGCCAATACATCTTCGCCCTTCAAAATGGGATCGATGGCTTTGAATTGAATGTCAGTCGGTTTGTTGAAACCAAGAACTTTCAATTGGCTTTTAATTTGAGCAGATATGCGGTAATCTTCGAATTTCATATTGAACTATTGTTTTGCAAAGATACGGAAATCAAAACACTAAATAGAATTGAAAAACAGTGCATGATTTTACAGCATCTCAATGTTAAGTTTACATAAAATTCGTTGATTTTTTGGAAGTCTATTTGCAGTTTTAAAAAAATCAATATCTTTGTTATATGTACATTCCAAAGGAATTTAAAGAAACAAATCAGGCTGAAATACTTCATTTCATTGGCAAAAATGCCTTGGGAATTTTAGTGAGTTCAACCGGTGTTTTTGAACCTTTGGTTTCTCATATTCCGTTCATTTCTAGCCTTGAAAATGACGAAATCATATTAGAAGGACATTTGGCAATCAACAATCCGCATGCGGAACAAATCAAAAATGGGAAGACAGCATTGGTGATTTTTCAAGGACCAAATGCATACATTTCTTCGTCGGTTTACACCCATGAAAATGTGCCAACTTGGAACTATCAGGCCGTTCACTTGTATGGAACCGTTGAAATTTTAACGAAAAGCGAATTGGAAAATCATTTGTCGCAAGCCATCGACCATTTTGAATCAGAAAGAAACAATAAATTAGATTATTCAAAATTTTCAAAATCGATGTTGGATAATTATCTGAATGAAATCATCGGTTTGAGATTGCGTACGTATAAAATAGAAGCAGCATACAAAATGTCTCAGAACAGAAATAACACTGATTTTCAAAATATTGTGACAGATTTAAGCCAAAGTAAAAATCCTTTAGACCAAGAAGTTGCGAAAGAAATGGCTAATCTAAAAAAATCACAAAAACAGTAAAAAACTTCCATTTTTACAACAATCAATTCAAATTCATCCATTACCTTTACTCCGCTAAAACTCGAAAAAGACCCGACAATTTTTTGAAGCAAAAAGCTTCGAAACTAATTAATTGATTTTTGAAATGTCGCAAAAACGTAAAAAAATCATTCTTGTGGGCGGAGGTTTTGCAGGAATGGAATTTGCCAAAAAAATGAGCAATTCAGATTTTGAAATCTTATTGATTGACAAACAAAATCACCATCAATTTCAACCATTATTTTACCAAGTTGCTTGTTCTATGTTGGAACCCGCAAGCATCATTTTTCCTTTCAGGAGAATGTTTCAAGGTACCAAAAATATGGAATACAGAATGGCAACCGTTCTGGAAGTCAATGACAACGAAAAATTTATCGTTACCGATGTTGGCAACTTTGACTATGACTATTTGATTCTCGCACAAGGTTGTAAAACCAATTTCTTTGGAAATGAAGAAATTGAAAAACACGCTTTGACTTTGAAATCAACACAAGAAGCGATTGAAATCAGGAACCACATTTTATCCAATTTTGAAGCTGTTTTGGCCGTTGAAGGAAATGAACGCGATGAATATCTAAATATCGTCATTGTAGGCGCTGGTCCGACCGGTGTAGAATTGGCTGGTTCTTTTGCAGAAATGAAAAACAAAATTTTGCCCAAAGATTACACTTTTTTCGATTTCAGTAAATTGAATATCATCTTGTTGGAAGGAAGTCCAAATACGCTGAATCCGATGAGTGACAATGCGCGCAAAGCTTCTAGAAAATACTTGGAAAACATGGGTGTAATCATTCGCACTGAAACAGTTGTGAAAAATTACGATGGTCATGAAATAACCTTGCAAAGTGGCGAAACAATTCCAAGTAGAAATGTGATTTGGGCCGCAGGAGTCACTGGAAATAAAATTGAAGGTTTGGACAAGGCGATTATTGTTAGAGGAAATAGACTCACAGTCAATCGCTTGAATTTAGTTGCTGGCTACGATTCGATTTTTGCCCTTGGCGACATCACTTACATGGAAACACCTTTATATCCCCAAGGACATCCACAAGTAGCGAACGTTGCTGTGAATCAAGCAAAAAATTTGGCTAAGAATTTACTTTCCGATAAATCGATTTCCTATTGGAAAGAATATGAATACAAAGATCTTGGTTCAATGGCGACAATTGGAAAAAACAAAGCGGTTGTCGATTTACCACGATGGAAATTCAAAGGTTGGTTTGCATGGGTCGTTTGGATGTTTTTGCACTTAATGTTGATTTTAACCGTTCGAAATAAATTGATCATTCTCATCAACTGGGCATGGCAATATTTCTCAAGTGATTCCAGTTTAAGGGTAATTTTGAGTAATCCGAATAAGAAAAAATAATACCAAAAAAAAGCGTGTATCTCAATTTGATACACGCTTTCATATTTTTAGTAGAATCCTTCCTACAACATTTCAATCACGCCCGCAGCACCTTGACCGGTTCCGATACACATCGTCACTACGCCATATTTCTGATCGCGTTTTTTCAATTCATTCATGATTTGAACCGTCAATTTTGCTCCCGTGCATCCAAGTGGATGTCCAAGTGCAATAGCGCCTCCGTTCACGTTCACCAATTCTGGATTGATTCCCGTTTCACGAATTACAGCCAATGACTGTGAAGCAAATGCTTCGTTCAATTCAAATAAATTGATGTCGTTTTTAGTCAAACCTGCCATTTTAATTGCTTTTGGAATCGCCTCCACAGGACCAATTCCCATGATTCGTGGTTCAACGCCCACAACAGCATAACTGACCAATCTCGCTATCGGTTCGATATTCAATTCTTTCACCATTTTTTCTGACATCACCAACACAAATGCTGCGCCGTCCGAAGTTTGAGAAGAATTTCCTGCAGTCACGCTTCCACCATTAGCGAAAACTGGTTTCAAGCCGCCCAATGCTTCCAACGTACTCGCTCTTGGACCTTCGTCTGTATCCACGACATAAGATTTCACTTGGCGTTTTTCGTTTTCATCTAAGAAAATGTTTTCAACTGTGATTGGCACGATGTCGTCTTGAAATCTTCCTGCTTTGATTGCTGCAATCGCTTTCTCATGTGAATGCAACGCAAAAGCATCTTGTTCCGCACGGGAAATTTTCCAATCGTTTGCCACTGCTTCAGCTGTCAATCCCATTCCCCAATACCAAGTTGGATTTGCTTTTCCAACTTTCGGATTTGGAACAATTCTCCAGCCGCCCATCGCCATCACCGACATAGATTCAACACCACCAGCGATGATGCAATCCGCCATTCCAGCTTCGATTTTTGCTTTCGCAATCGCGATTGTTTCTAAACCTGATGAACAATATCTGTTCACGGTCATTCCAGGAACTCTGTCGTTATTCAATCCCATCAAAGCGACCATTCGCCCGACGTTCAATCCTTGTTCGGCCTCAGGAGTTGCATTTCCCACAATCACATCGTCCACACGATGAGAATCCAGTTGTGGAAATTGTTTCATCAAATGCTTGATCACATCTGCCGCTAAATCATCAGGACGGTAGAATCTAAATCCACCTTTCCCCGCTTTCCCCACCGCCGAGCGGTAGCCTGCTACTATGTATGCTGTATTTGCCATTTTTATACTTTTTTTAGACTGAAGACATTAGACCTAAGACTCGAGACTAGACTTCTAATGTTTTCTTAAATCCAATGATCATTCTTTGTATTTCGTGAAGTTTTTCAATTATCTCAACAATTTCAATTTGGAATAACTCGCTAACAATAATTAGTTGAGTTTCTAATTCATAAGAAGATGAAAGACCTATATTCAGAAAATTTCTAAAATCTTTATTTGTAGATCTACCAGAACCTTCCGCAATATTAGAAGGAATAGATACTGCACATCTTTGTAATTGCGACTTTAAACCAAACTTTTCATCATCAGGTAATTCACTAGTCAAAAGATAAATCGACTTCACGATCTCAATAGAATCTTTCCAAATCTTAAGTTCTCTAAAATTATGTTTCATTGTCTAATGTCTTTCGTCTAATGTCTAATATCTACTGTCTTTAGTCTATTGTCTCAATTTCTTAATATCTTCCCATTCTTAACCAAACTTTCCAAGCGCTCCAAGGTTTTGCGTTCTTGGCAGAGCTCTACAAATTTCTTTCTTTCCAAGTCAAGTAAATATTGCTCTGAAACGACTGTGTTCGAAGATAAATCGCCACCGCAAAGTACGAATCCTAGTTTTTCTGAAATCACTTGGTCGTGTGCCGACATGTAGTTTCCTGAAACCATTGAACTGGCGCCGACATAGACAATTCCTAAGCCTTCTTGACCTAAAACGGTGATGTTTTTCTCGCGTTTTGGTGCGACGTAGCCTTTGTTTGCGATTTCCAAACACGCCTGTTTTGCGCGCAATAATTGGTGATCTCGACTTACAACAACCTCATCTGTTCCTTCACGCAAATAACCTAAATCAAAAGCTTCATAAGCCGAAGTAGATACTTTCGCTTGACCGATTGTCAAGAATTTTTCTCTCAAACGATTGATTTTGATATCGCCTTCACGCATTTCATCAGAAAGTCTTTTTGCAAATTCTTTCGAACCGCCGCCGCCTGGAATCAAACCAACGCCGAACTCAACCAACCCCATATACAATTCTGCATGTGCAACCACTTTGTCTGAATGCATAGAAAGTTCGCAACCACCTCCTAACGCCATATTGTGTGGCGCAACGATTACAGGAATATTGGAGTATCGCACGCGCATCATCGTGTCTTGAAAAGCTTTGACAGCAAAATTCAATTCATCGTAATCTTGCTCAGCAGCCATCATGAAAATCATTCCGACATTTGCTCCTGCAGAGAAATTTTGACCCGTATTGGAAATTACCAATCCTTTTTGGTCTTTCTCAGCAAAATCAATCGCTTTATTGATTCCTTCAATCACTCCACCACCAATGGTGTTCATTTTGGTATGGAATTCTAAATTCAAGATTCCATCTCCCAAATCAACTAAAGTTGCATCTGAATTTTTCCAAACGGTATTCTCAGCGCGCAATGCATCTAGAATAACCAAATTCTCTGTTCCAGGAATGATTTTATAGGTTCCTGAAGGAATGTCGTAGTAAGATTTTTGTCCTTTAGATTGTTGGTAAAACGAAATCGCCCCTTTTGATTTCATCTCTAAAATCCAAGCTGCAGGTTTTTTTCCTGATTTCTCCAACATTTTCAATCCTTGATCAAATCCAAGAATATCCCAAGTTTCGAAAGGACCTAATTCCCACCCAAAACCAGCTTTGATGGCATCGTCAATTTTATATAATTCGTCAGAAATTTCAGGAATTCTGTTGGAAACATAAGCAAATAATCCACCGAAAAGTTTGCGGTAAAACTCACCTGCCTTGTCCATTCCCATGAACAACATTTTGGTGCGTTGTTTCAAATCGTCGATTGGTCGCGCCATGTCCAAGGTTGGAAATTTCACTTTTGATGCTGAACGGTATTCCAAAGTGGTCAAATCCAAACTTAAAATCTCAGATTTTCCTTCAGCATTGGTCACTTTTTTGTAAAACCCTTGTTTTGATTTTGATCCCAACCAACCGTTTTCGACCATTTTGGCAACGTAATCTGGCAATTCAAACAAGTCTTTTTCTTCATTGTCCGGACAATTGGCTTTCAATCCATTGGCAACGTGAACCAAGGTATCTAAACCAACGACATCACAGGTTCTGAAAGTCGCTGATTTTGGTCTTCCCAAAACAGGACCTGTCAATTTATCCACTTCTTCAACGGTGAATCCCATGTCTTTCACCGCATGGAAAAGCGCCATAATCGAATAAACACCAACGCGATTGGCAATAAATGCTGGCGTATCTTTACAAAGTACTGTTTTCTTTCCTAGCATTCTGCTGCCAAAATCCATCAAGAAATCAACAATTTCAGGATTTGTTGCAGGCGTGGGAATGATTTCCAACAATTGCAAATACCTTGGTGGATTGAAGAAATGCGTTCCACAAAAATGCGCATTGAAATCGTCGCTTCTGCCGTCCAACATCAAATGAATCGGAATTCCTGATGTATTGGAAGAAATAATTGTACCCGCTTTGCGAAATTTTTCGACTTGTTCAAAAACTGTTTTTTTGATGTCTAGTCTTTCCACAACCACTTCGATGATCCAATCCGCAGTGGAAATTTGCGCCATATCGTCGATGAAATTCCCAGTTTTAATGCGACTCGCGAAAGATTTTCTGTAAATCGGCGAAGGATTTGATTTTACTGCAAATTCCAAAGATTCATTCACTATCCTGTTTTTGAATTGCGGTGAATCTGTGGTCAAACCTGATTTTAGCTCTTTCTCTGTCAGTTCTTTGGGCTGAATATCCAGCAAAAGCACTTCACAGCCGATATTGGCAAAGTGACAAGCAATGCGAGAACCCATTACACCTGAGCCGAGAACGGCTACTTTTCTAATGTTTCTATTCATTTTTGATCAAATTTTAAGTTTGAAGAACTTTCAAACCAAGTTTATAATTTATTGAGCTAATTTTTGGAGTTCTTCTTCCGCGATTTGATCAATTTTGACCATCACTTCAAGATAAACTTTCAATTTGTTTTTCGGAATTTTTGAAAGTAATTTGTTGTTAAAATCTAACACTACTTTTTTAGAAATTTTTCTTTGCTCCAAGCCTTTTTCAGTCAAGAAAATCAAGACTTTTCGCTTGTCCACTTCATCTACTTTCCTGTAAATAAAACCATCATCTTCCATGGTTTTTAAAGTGCGTGATAAACTTGTTGGTTCCATTCCCATTCTGGGGCCAAGTTGAGTGCTTGGCGTTCCATTTTTATCGATAATCAATAAAATGTAACCCGTGGAAATGGTCATGTTGTGCTCAGCAGCCTGCTGATTGTACATGCGAGAAATTTTGTGCCAAGTTTGACGAATAAAAAAATCTATGGTTGGATCTTGATTGTTTTCCATTTGTATCTTTAAAGTTGACCTAAAGATATAAAAATATTCTAAGCACGCACAATAAAATTTTGTTAAAAAAATTATGCATACATAACAAAAGAATGAAGGGATTCTTTAAAAATTAGAGTTTCAATTTTACCACTTCTTTTCAGAAACGTGCACCGTTCCTTTGAATAAAGCGATTAATTTTTGGTCTTGGTTGGTGACTTTTACTTCATAAATTCCAGTGGTTTTTCCACGGTGAAGTTCTTCGCAGGTTGCGAAAAGGGTATCGCCTAATTTGGCAGGTTTGGTGTGAGAAATGGATGTTTCGATGCTTACACATTGATTTCCATAACTATTGGAAGCAAAAGCCAAAGCGGAATCAGCCAAAGAATAACTAATTCCGCCGTGTAATATATGAAATCCGTTGAGCATTTCTGAATTCACTTCACAAGAAACAGTGCAAAAACCTGCGCCAATTTTTAGAACTTCTACGTTCATCCATTGACTGAATGCATCATTTTGCATCATCAGATTGACTATTTCTTGCGGTGTTTTCATGCTGCTTTTACAGATCTTGAAAGCAAAGTGGTGAATGCAATCATCACAATAAATAATTGTGTTGCCGTTTCATCGTCTAATTCTGTCCCGTCGTCGTCTGGTTCACTCAATTCGATTGAAATGAAACGCGCCAACTCTGGTTGATCACAAAAATCTTCCAAAATATCGTCTTCATTGTTGTCAAAATAAGCATCCAACATTTCAAAATAAGGTTCTTCGAAAGCGTCGATGTCATCGTCTGTAACTGTGTTTGTTACCAAACCTTCTTGCGTGAAGCTTTCAGAAATCAAGCAATAGTAGTACAATAACAATCCTTCTAATTTTTCATTTTGATATTCGATTGCTGCAGACATGATATATCCCAACAGTGTAGGTTGAGCCAACGAATGACGTTCAGACAATTGCTCTAGTGCGTCATCGTCTAAATTGTCAACAATGTTTATCGCATTTTCAATACTTTTTATGGAAACTTGGCTCATTTGAAATGTTTTTATTTTAAAGTGCAAAGTTACAATATTTATGAAATTGAAGGAGTAATTTTTGAAATCCACCAAAACATTGCGCTTCCTTTTCTGAGATTCTATTATATTTGCTTGGATGGTATTTTTATACTTTCAATTTTATTTTAAAAAACTCAAAAATGGCAAGAATCTTCATTAACCTTCCAGTGGCTGACTTAGAAAAAAGTACAGCGTTTTTCAAATCTTTGGATTACGAATTTGAATCTGAAATGACAGATGACAATGCTACTTGCATGGTCGTTGACAAAAATATTTTTGTGATGTTACTGACTCGCGAATTTTTCAAAACGTTCACTAAAAAAGAAATTGCTGATGCAAATCAAACAACGGAAGTCATTCTTTCTTTGGAAGTCGATTCAAAAGAAAAAGTGGCGCCTTTTGTAGAAAGAGCAGTTCAAGCTGGAGCGACAACGCCCAATGACCCGCAAGATCATGGATTCATGTATCAATGGGGATTTCAAGATTTAGACGGACATTTGTGGGAAGTTTTTTGGATGGATCCAAATGCGCAGATGATTGGGTAAATTGATTTTTATCTTTGATTTAAAAACATAAAAAAAGCGTTTGAGATTTTTCAAACGCTTTTTTAATATATAGATTTTCTCTATTTCTTCATCAATTTCCATGCACCGTGAATCGGTTTTGAAACGAATTCTTTTTGTTTGTTTTTTTGGATTTGATTCCAGATTTGATCAACGGATGACAACAATGCCGCTTTCTCCTCTTCCATCGCATCTTTGATTACAGTTGTATCAGAAAAATATTGTTTCACGAAATTGGTATCAAAATCTCCAGAGCGGAAAGCTTCGTGTTTCATCACGTACTTTCCAAAATCCAAGGTTGTCTTTAATCCTGAAATTTGATAATCGTCAATGGCTTTGATGGTGTTTTCGATGGCGATTTCTCTTGTTTCACCCCAAACGCACAATTTCGCAATCATCGGATCATAATAAATTGGAATGTCCATTCCTTCTTCGAACGCATCATCCACACGAACATGTTTTCCAACAGGTGTTCTATATCTTCTTAAGTTTCCAATATCTGGTGTAAATCCATTCAAGGCATCTTCCGCATAAACGCGCACTTCAATCGCATGACCATTGATTTTCAATTCATCTTGCAATTTTGGTAAACGTTCTCCACGCGCTACACGAATTTGCCATTCAACTAAATCCAATCCTGTAATTTCTTCTGTCACCGGATGCTCTACTTGCAAACGCGTATTCATTTCCAGGAAATAGTAATTCAAATCTGCATCCAACAAAAACTCAACGGTTCCTGCACCTTCGTAGCTACAAGCTTTGCAAACTGCAACCGCAGATTCACCCATTTTTTGCCTAATTTCTGGTGTCAAAACAGCACTTGGTGCCTCTTCAATCACTTTTTGGTGACGACGTTGGATGCTACATTCTCTTTCAAAAAGATATACATGATTTCCCAAAGAATCAGAAAAAACTTGAATTTCAATGTGTCTTGGTTTAGTCACAAATTTTTCGATAAAAACCGCATCATCACCAAAAGACGAACGCGCTTCACTTTGCGCCATTTTCATTTGTTCTGGCAATTCTTCCAACGTTTCCACCAAACGCATTCCTTTTCCACCACCACCGGCAGATGCTTTGATCAACACTGGCAAACCTACTTGTTGCGCAATTTGAATCGCTTCTTGTGGATCTGTGATTGCTCTGTCAACACCAGGCACCAAAGGAACGTTATAAGCAGCAACTGCTTGTTTTGCAGACAACTTATCTCCCATCAAATTCATGGCATGCGCCGAAGGACCGATAAATGTAATTCCAGCGGCTTTCACTTTTTCAGCAAATCCAGCATTTTCAGACAAAAATCCATATCCAGGATGAATTCCATCCACGCCCAATTCTTTGCAATAATCTAAAATCGCATCTTGTCGCAAATAACTTTCAGCGGAAGGCGATTTACCCAAATAAACAGCTTCGTCGGCCTCCAAAACATGTGGAGCATTGGCATCAGAATCAGAATAAACAGCAACACTTGCAATGTTCATTTTTTTCAATGTTCGAATTACTCTTCGAGCAATTTCTCCTCTGTTGGCTACAAGAACTTTTTTCATCAATTTGGTGTTAAATTTTGAAAGTCATCAAAAGTAAGTATAAACTTGAAAAATAAGACTTTTTTGAATGAAAATATTCAGCTAAATCAATAAATTTTGACTTAGTTTTCTTCGTCAGGCTTGGCAATATTTTCAGGCTGTTTTAGCAAAGGAACAGGAGTCTGTTTTCTTTTTCTTGTCAAGGTAACTTTTTTGTCTTTTCGGAATACATCCAAGACAGTTTGTAATAATTTGAAATCATTCCAAGTTTGAAAATCCTCTTGGTATTGTAATCCTACACCTTGAGTGAATCGACCTAAATTTTTATCTTGAATTACCGTATAGTCATTGGATTCATTGAAGATACTAACCCTGAAATTCCCATTTTCATCTAAAATATATTCCAAATTCAAATCTCCAATGAAAGTACTTTGATTAGATCCTCCAGCATTATTTTCAACTCCAAAAACTCCCGTAATAATTAATTTGTCGTTCAAAGCATTGGTTGAAAACCCGATTTTTTGAGAATTTTGTCCTGTTATAATGTCATTCTTCAAATCCACATTCAAACGCACATCCTTAGAAAGTTCTCCTAGCAAACTATTGATTTGTCCAGACAATGCATCAAGGGCGGCATTGCTTCCCGAATTGGTACCCGAGACACCTACATTTGGCTGGAATCGATTCGCAATCAAGAGTGAGAAAAATTGCTTATTCAATTCATCTGAATTGCTATTGATTCTCTCAATTGCGGCTCGAGCACTTTCAGATGCCTTGGGAGATTTTATTTCAAAACGAATTTGTGGATCTGACAACATTCCTGTCAAATACAAATTACAAAAAACAGGCTGATTGGAGGCTGAAGATCTTTGACTTTCTAGATCTTGTACGATGTCATTTACATTGGCAGTCACCAAATAATTGGATTTCAGATTCAAGGTAGCATCCTCGGCCCCACCGCCATTCCAAGAGATGGTTCCACCATTATCTATGTTGAATGATTTTTTCAAAACACCCAAAACAAAGTTGTAATTCCCTTGCGTCACGGTGTATGTTCCATCCATTGACAAGTCATTCAAATTGTTGAGTTTAATTCCAATTTGACCGCGACCTTGTGCCGTAATTTCATCGCCAGTTTGATCATCAAAAATCAATTTCAATGTGGCATCTGGGGTAACATTAAAGTTCAAATCCAAGTCAACACCTGTAAAATCAATTTCAGGTAAAACAATGATTGAATCTTTCACTAAATTCTCCCACTTGAAACTCAATTCATCTTCTAATTCTGTCACGCCAAACATCGGAAAATTGATGTTTGTGTTTCGCTCAGTCTTCATGTTTACAATGACTTCCAAATTATCTGCATAACCTGAAATGTTGGCCTTACCAGTAGCATATCCTTTGCCATAATAAACACTACCTTCTTCATATTGCGTATTCAAAACCAAGAAATTATCCACTTTAACCAACCTGCGTTGATCAACATCATAATACTCTTCAATATTGAAAAATAAGTCAAAATTCCAATCTTCGAAATCATTGTGCAAAACAGTTCCGTTCATCGACCCTGTATTTCCTTCCTCATCAATAACAGGCATATTATTGACTATAAACATGTCACGTTCAACCTCAATTCTTCCGTTGAAACCGAAATTAACACCAAACATTTCAATCTTCGCATTTCCACCAAGTAAATCAACGTCTCCCTCTAATTCAGGTGATTCAAGTGTTCCGGTTACATGCATTTTACCATCAAGTAAACCTTTCACATTTGTAACCACCTTTGGATCTAAAAAAGCACTTGCAAATTGGATGTTAGTTTGATCAAAATCCAACACGAAATTGATGTTGTTTTTGTCTTTGTAGATGTAATAATCTCCATCAAAATTGAATGTTTTATTTTTCTTGTAATACAAATCGCCATTCAAAACAATGCTTTCTTTCAATTTATTCCATTTACCATGAAGATTTACTTCACCAACTTCTTGGTTGTTGAGGTAAAAATTTGAAACAACGGCATCTCCTTTAAAATTAATGTTTTCAAAAGGGTTTGACATATTAATATCCCCGTTTACCTCCCCTCTCACGACCGTTTTCAATCCTAATAAACTGCCAAAATCGTCTAATTGAAAGGCATTGATTTTAATGTCTAACGATTCAGCTGTATCGACTGAAAGTGCACCATCAAGTGAGATGAATTGTTCATCGCGATGCATTTTGAATTCATCGATGTGAATATCTTTGGGTAAAAATGCAATTTCTCCAGCATTTTCGATATCCCAACGGTGTTTATTGATACTGAAAAAAGATGGTTTCAAATCAAAGATATAACTGCTAATTCCTTTAACCTTTGTATCCCAAATAAAGCTAGATTCATTGTCAGACGCCGGATTCCAATTGAGGGTGGAATGCAAATTACCTTTCACACCAGATGTCACAAATGAAACGTTTTTCACTTCCAAAGTATCATTCATGGAAAAGGTTCCTAATTGATAATCAGCCGATAATGTGGAATCGGTAAATGATTGTTGTAAATTTAAACCCTTAGATTCAAAAATTCCATAACTGACTTTACTGGAATTTAAGTTCATGGAAAAATCATTGGTGTAACCATTGTAATCACCATAAATAGCAGTTCCTTTGCTTAATTTCAAACCTGGAACAAAAATCGACAACAAATCATTGATATCTTGAACGCTAACATTGTAGTTAAAATGATTTTGAATAGCAGATTTAGTGGGCTTATGATAGGTAAACAATGCCGGAAAAACAACGCTAAATTGGTTGTTAAAATCATCAATAATTGTTTTAAAATCAATCTTGCCATTGACAGTGGCTCGAATCATCTTACTTTCTAACCTCAATTGATCATTTTCAAGACTGCGGTCCACATTGATATCCATTTTGGGAATATCAAAAGACTTTTTCCCTGCTTGATATTTCAAAGATTGTAAACCTACAAAACCTGAATAATTATTGATTTCCGTTCCTGTTATGTCGGCGTGAAAAATCGTGTTCAATGTCAATAGCGTATCTGATTTGATAAAATGCAGTTTATTCATTTTAGCTTGATTGACAGTTACATCAAAATCAAATCGTTGTACTTCATTAAAGTCCAAAAATCCATTGTAGTTTAACATCACATTTTCATCCTTTACATCAATGTTTCCTGTGAAAACTTTGTCAATATAACTTGCTTCGTTGATAACCACATTTTTGTATGGATAACCATTAAAATCAATGCGAGAAACTTCGCCATCAATTTTATTGAAATTGATTTTTCCATCGCCAAAAATTTCACCATTCATGAAAAAAGTTCCGTAAACACTGCCTAAAGTTGGTTCATTGAAAAATTTCCCCAACTGAAAACTGTCAATTTTTACATCATATTCGCTTGCTTGTGATTCCTCAAAAGTGAAAGATTTCTTGTTTTCACTTTCGCTAAACATGATTCCGTGATCTAAGCGAACGCTTCCCAAAGCAGTAGAAATCTTATCTGATTCAACCACAAACTGCGAATAAAATCCGTCTACTTTCAAATCTATGGCACGGAAATATCCCAATCGATTGACGGTTTCATTGAGTGAAATGTATTTATCACCCACATCTTTCGGCAATTTGATTTGTTGCAAATCTTTCAAATCAACATAAACATAATCCAGTTTCTCCTGAAAAAATGCTTGATTAAACTCCCTAAAATCAGGCAAATTAACTGTACCTTCCAATCTTGTACGATTCCCAGTTTTTAACAACAAATGTGCAATTTTCAAGTTTTTTACCTTGTTTGTAATATCTGCTTTTAAAATCACTTGCTGATCCATTCCTTCCAATGCTGTTCCAAAATAGGAAATGTCTTTCATCGAAACATTGCTTTCGTTTAATATCGCATCAAAAGTTACGCTGTCCTCAAATTCTTGAAAATCTTCCATTTCGTTCATCAACATGAACATTTTCGGAAAATAAACTTTGGAATTTTCTGTGACAATATGTAAACGCTTCAGCTTCAATCCTTCCTCTGAAATATTGAAATCTGTCGAGAATTTCCGCAGTTTAAAACCACATTTCTCCTTGACCGAAAGATGTTTGATAAATCCAGTTAAAACTCCCTTATCGGATTTGAAACGACTCGCATACAAATACACATTATTGAACTGTAAATGATCATAATCCATTCCAAATGTGTTGTAGCCTTTCCTGTTATCATCGTAATGAAAACGAACACGTTCTAGGCCAATATTGTCTAAAGTGATTTGATATGGAGCGCTTTTGGTCGATTTTTTTCCAGAATCGAAATAATCGACAATGAATCCATAATTGTACTCGCCAGTCACTTTTTCGCGACTTAATTTGACAATTCCTCCATGCAATTTCAATTCATTGAGCGCAACTTTTTTGCTGTATTGATTGAATGACTTTAACGTAACAAAAACTGAATTAATGGATGCCAACGTGTCTTTTTTCTGATCCAATACAAATACACCATCCAATGCGACTTTATTGAAAAAGATAATGGAAACTTTATCAACTTTGAATTTGGTTTTTAGTTCTTTAGAAAGATAATCGGTAACTTGCTGAGCCAAAAATGTTTGTACTGGACTGGTTCTAATCGCAAAAGCAAAAAAGATAAAAAGAATTAAGAACCACTCAAAGAGTCCGCCCGTTAATCTTCCTACAATTTTGAGTAATTTTGACATTCTAAATACAAATTTAAGGAAATTGGGCAATAATCATACTATCATTTTAGGCATTGAGTCATCTTGCGACGATACCTCGGCAGCTGTAATCAAAAACAGCACCATTTTATCAAACGTAATTGCAGGTCAAGCGGTTCATGAAAAGTACGGTGGCGTGGTTCCCGAATTGGCTTCTCGTGCGCATCAACAAAACATCATTCCGGTGGTTGATGCAGCAATCAAACAAGCGGGTATTTCTGCCGATGATATTGATGCAATTGCTTTTACACGCGGTCCTGGTTTACTTGGTTCATTGGTTGTTGGAACGTCATTTGCCAAAGCTTTTGCCATGGCTAAAAAAATCCCTTTGATTGATGTGAATCACATGCATGGACACGTTTTGGCGCATTTTATTGACCAAGAAAATCAATCCAAACCTCAATTTCCATTTTTGTGTTTGACAGTTTCTGGCGGACATACCCAAATCGTTTTGGTGAAAAATTATTTGGAAATGGAAATAATCGGAACGACCATTGACGATGCTGCTGGAGAAGCTTTTGATAAAACAGCCAAAATCCTCGGTTTGCCTTATCCAGGTGGGCCTTTGATTGACAAATATGCGCAATTGGGAAATGAAAATCGTTTTGAATTTGCGAAACCAAATATGCCGAATTACGATTTTAGTTTCAGTGGATTAAAAACTTCAATTCTCTATTTCTTACAAAAACAAACCAAAATTCAAGCTGATTTCATGGAAACTGAACTGAATGACATTTGTGCCTCAGTCCAAAAATCCATTTTAGATATTTTGTTTGTGAAATTATTAAAAGCAAGCAAAGAATTGAATATCAAACAAATTGCCATTGCTGGTGGCGTTTCTGCCAATTCTGGTTTGCGCAAAAAATTGCAAGAAGTTGGAAAAGTAAATGGTTGGGAAGTGTATATTCCAAAGTTTGAATTTTGCACCGACAATGCAGCAATGATTGCCATGACAGGATTTTTTATGTATCAAGAAAAAATATTTACTGACCAAAGTGTCAGCGCGCAAGCAAGAATGGAATTTTAAATCAAAGCAATAATCGTAATTTTAGCTCATGTCACTTCCAGAAGATTTCAAAAAACGTGTTGAAAATGATGCCTTTTTGGGCACTGAATTGTTGACCGCTTTGGAAACAGATTCTCCTGTATCGATTCGAAGAAATCCTTTGAAGACCGAAGCGGAATTACCGATTTTAAAAGAAATTCCGTGGTGTAAAGACGCTTTTTATTTGAAAGAAAGGCCATTTTTCACCAAAGATCCTTTGTTTCATGCTGGAACATATTATCCGCAGGAAGCAGGTTCGATGTTTTTAGAAACCGTTTTGAATCAACTTGCATTGCCAGAAAATCCTTTTGTATTGGATTTATGCGCGGCTCCAGGCGGAAAAAGTACGTTGATTGCCAGTTTTTTAAATAATGAAGGATTGCTCATTTCAAACGAAGTGATTCAAGCGCGATCCAAGATTTTGAAGGAAAATATGACCAAATGGGGCGTCACCAATTCAATCGTCACCAACAACGATCCCGCAGATTTTCAACGCATTCCTGATTTTTTCGATTTGATTGTTGTGGATGCACCTTGCTCAGGTGAAGGAATGTTTCGAAAAGACCATGCTTCTCGCAACGAATGGTCGCAGTCGAACGTAGATTTGTGTGCTGCACGCCAAAAACGCATTGTAATGGATGTTTGGGAAAGTTTGCAACCTGGAGGATTTTTGGTTTATTCAACTTGTACTTTCAACACGCAAGAAAACGAAGAAAATATCGCTTGGCTTTTGAATGAATTGCAAGCAGAAATCGTTCCGATTGAAACGACACATTTCAAAAAAGGAAGAAACGATGTTGGCAATTACGCTTTACCATCGTTGGTGGACACTGAAGGGTTTTTCATTTGCGTTTTGCAAAAGCAAGGAACGAGAAATCAGCTGAAATTGAAATTGAACAAAAAAGCGGAAGTCACCACAATCAAAGACATTTCACCGCTGACCGAATTCGCTGACTTAAATGAAATGAAAGCCATTCAATGGACCAATTATTCATTTGCAGTTCCTGAAAAATTCACAGAAGAAATCATCTATTTGCAAAACCAAATGCGCGTCATCAAAATGGGAACTGAATTGGGGGAAATTGCTAAAAAAGGATTGATTCCGCATGAAGCGTTAGTACTGAATCCGAAATTGTTGCGAAACGATTTACCCAAAATTGAATTGGATTTAGCGCAAGCATTGTCATATCTTCATGGCGATACTTTTTCAATCGAAGGAAAACACGGATTCAATGTGATGCAATTCCAAAATGAACCTTTAGGATGGATCAAGCACATCGGCAATCGCTTCAATAATTTGTATCCAAAGGAATGGCGAATTCGAATGAAAATCTAAGAGTAACTCAAGGCAAAGAATTTCCCAAACCAGCAACGTAAATTTTAAACCATTGTTCAAGCGACATTTGCAATTCTTGCGCTTCAACAGCCAATTTCAGTCTTTCAATTTTCCCCGTTCCGACAACAGGCAAAATGTTTGAAGGATGCTTCATCAACCAAGCGTAAACCACTTTTTCGATCGATGCTTCATTGATTTCATGCGCAACCTCTTGCAGCGATTTGAAAATTCGAATTCCTTTTTCGTCTTGTGGTTTCATCAACTTCCCTCCTGCCAAAGGCGACCAAGCCATGGGTGAAACTTGATTCTTTTGCATCAATTCAACCGTTCCATTTTGGAAATAGTCCAAACAAAAGGGAGAAATCTCCACTTGATTGGTCACCAAAGGATCACGCAAAAAAGCATTCAATAACTCCATTTGATGTGGCAAAAAGTTGGAAACACCAAAATGCAATACTTTTCCACTTTGTTTCAATTCGGCAAACGTTTCAGCGACTTCTTCAGCATTGAAAAACGGCGAAGGTCGATGCAACAACAAAACGTCGAGGTAATCTGTGTGCAATTTAGACAGCGAATTTTCAACTGATTGAATGAGGTACTTTTTGCTGTAATCGTAGTGTTTGATTTGTCGGTCGGGAAATTTTTCGGACATCAATTTGATTCCACATTTTGAAACCAATTGTAAATCTTTTCTCAAACCCGGTTGAATCGCCAAAGCTGCTCCCAAAATCGATTCGCAACTGTAATCTCCATAAATATCCGCCTGATCAATGGTTGAAATTCCCAATTCCAGCGCTTGTGAAACCAAAGTTATCAGTGCTTGTGACGACATATTCCATTCACGCAAACGCCAATGTCCGTGGATAATTCTAGAAAACTTGGGTTGACTTGGAATGGAGCTGTTTTGCATATTTGAATTGATTGAATTTTTAACTTACAAATGTAAAGTAACGCATTCATTGTTGATTTACAATAAAATATGTGTTTTTCAAAAAAAATGTTAATTTGGTGTCATTTTTTAAGTCAACTTATAAACATAACTACATGAAAACTGGAACAAAATACCTTTCCTCAGGGAAATTTCAATTCTCCAAAGTATTATTGGCGCTTGCAATCGGAATCCCAATTTTCTTAGCTTCTGGAACTTTATATGCTTGGCTGAATATCTTAAATCCTTACGTAATTATTGATGCATTCTTGATTTTTGCAGTAGCCTATGGTCTCAAGGAAGCTATCTCATTTATTTCAACATTTAGTCAAAGCCGCAACTTGATGCTTAATATTATAATTGGTCTGATACTTGGCTTCATTGCATGGTACGCCGCATGGTGTTTTAACGCTAGCAAATATTCCCAAATTCAATTTTTTAATGCATTAGTCGATCCTGTTTACATGAAAGAATTTATTATCGATTACTCTAAACACCAAGTAATCGAATATAGCAAGGGAGCAGGAGGATCCATTAAAATATCAGGTGTGGTACTTTACATATTATATGCGTTTGAATTTGTATTTTTTATGGCACCAGCTTTTCAGGTAAGCAAGCCATCATATTATAATGAAGAATTGAAAACTTTTTACCGGGAAACAATACGTTTCGCAGTCGAAGATGAATTATTCAAGCAAGGTTTAAATGCCTCAGAAAATGGGAAATACCCTTTTTTGAAAGATGTAACTCTTTATCCAACGATGGATGCAGTACCTTTGATAAATAGAGAAAACGTAGTGAGACTCAAATTACAAAACCTCAAACAAACCAAAAATCACGGGATTCTCACTATGGAACGTGGTTCTATCAAATATAACAGAAAAAGAGGGTGTGAGCTTAAGCGTATTCGTAAAATTGTTAAAGATATCTATGTCGATGAAAGCACACTTGATAGTATATTGCGAATAGATTAATTTTCAAAACCTAAATAAATTCAAAAGGCTGCTCAACGATTTGAGCAGCCTTTTTCTTTGATAACTATCTTTGATCTTACAGCAATGTACTCGGACAGACATAAGCTGTTTTCTTTACAGATGTATTGGCAATTCCAGCAAAACCAGAATCTACATCTTTGAAATTGTCCCACCCTCTTTGTTTCAAGATGGAAGCGGCAATCATACTTCGATACCCTCCAGCGCAATGAAGGATGAAAGGTTCATTTTTAGGAAATTCAGCCAAATGTTGATTGATTTCATTCAATGGAATGTTAATAGCCCCAACAACATGCTCTGAATCAAATTCACTTTTCTTGCGAATGTCAATAATAGTTGGAGCTGATTTATAAACTGATTCAAAAGTTTGCGCATCCATTCTTTCAACCGTTTCAATCGCTTTACCAGCATTTTTCCAAGTTTCAAAACCACCTTTCAAAAATCCAATGGCGTGATCATATCCAACTCGAGACAAACGAATTACAGCTTCTTCTTCTCTCCCTGGCTCGGTAATCAACAAAATTTCTTGCTTGATATCTGGAATCATTTCTCCAACCCACATCGCAAAATTTCCATCGATTCCAATATTGATCGAATTTGGAACAAATCCTTTTGCGAAAATCGAAGCTTCTCTTGTGTCTAAAACCAATGCGCTCGTTTCGTTGGCAACCAAATCAAAAGCCTCAGCATCCAAGGATTGTAATCCTCTTTCTAAGACTGTATCTAAACTTTCGTAACCTTGGATATTCATCAATACATTTTTAGGAAAATATCCCGGAGGATTCGTCAATCCAGTCAACAATTCCTTAATGAATTCTTCTTTGGTCATATCAGCGCGCAACGCATAATTCGTTTTTTTCTGATTGCCCAAAGTATCCGTCGTTTCCTTGCTCATTTTCTTTCCGCAAGCAGAACCAGCACCATGATTTGGATACACAATTAAATCATCCGACAAAGGCATAATCTTGTTTCTCAAAGAATCAAATAAATGTGCAGCCAATTTATCTTGTGTTAAATCTGCAATAACGTGTTGTGCCAAATCTGGACGACCAACATCGCCAATAAACAAAGTATCGCCAGAAATAATTCCGTGCTCTTTTCCGTTTTCGTCGATAAGTAAATAAGTTGTACTTTCCATCGTATGTCCTGGCGTATGCAAAACTTTGACAGTATAATTTCCAACTTTGAAAAGTTGATTGTCTTCTGCAACAATTGCGTCAAAACCTGGTTTCGCGGTTGGACCATAAACAATTTGAGCGCCTGATTTTTTGGCTAAATCTAAATGTCCACTGACAAAATCTGCGTGAAAATGGGTTTCAAAAACATATTTGATTTTGGCGTTATCAGCCTTTGCGCGATCCAAATATGGACCAACTTCTCTCAATGGGTCAAAAATGGCAGCTTCTCCGTTGTTTTCTAAATAATACGCTGCGTGTGCGATGCATCCTGTGTAAATTTGTTCGATTTTCATGATTGTAAATTTTATAGAACAAATTTACGAGATTGGCATCTCTTTCTTTGATACAAAAGTCACATTCAGAAATGATTTACATCAGTTTTTGAAGTACTAGATTTTACTTTTCAGCAAATTGAATATCATACAACTTACGATAGTAGCCATTTGTGGCAAGTAACTCATTGTGTGTACCCGTTTCGATAATTTCGCCATGGTCCATCACTACTATTCTATCTGCATTTTGAATGGTAGATAAACGGTGAGCGATCACAATGGATGTTCTGCCTTGCGTTAATTTTTCAGTGGCTTTTTGAATCAATTCTTCAGATTCATTGTCCACGCTTGACGTCGCTTCATCCAAAATCAAAATGTGTGGATTGTACACATAAGCGCGGATAAAAGCCAACAATTGTCTCTGACCGACAGACAACACGCCTCCTCTTTCTCCCACTTCATAATCATAGCCTTGAGGCAATTTATCGATGAACTCATGCGCGCTAACCGCTTTGGCTGCTTCAATTAACTGCGCTTTGGTGATGGAAGGATCTCCCAGAGTAATATTTTCAAAAATCGTCCCTGAAAATAAAAAGACATCTTGTAAAACGATCGCAATATTTTTTCGCAAATAACTCAATTGAAGTTCTTTGATGTTTGTTTCTCCTAAAAAAATCGTTCCTTTTTGGAATTCATAAAACCTTCCGAGTAAATTCACTATAGAAGATTTTCCAGCGCCAGTTGCCCCCACAAAAGCTACCGTTTTTCCGCTTTCAATCGTCAAGTTGATGTTTTTCAACACCCAATCTTCATCCTTGTAAGCAAAATAAATGTCCTTGAAATGAATGTCTTGATTGAAATTGATGTCTTTAATTTCTCCTTCAATTTGCACATCTTCCTGCATGTCTAATACTTCAAAAACCCTTTCTGCACGCACAATTCCACGCTGTAAAATATTGAACTTATCAGCCAACTGTCTAATTGGTCGAAACAACATGTTAATCCATAAGGTGAAAGCAAAAATCTGCTCATACAATTTAGCTGGTTCAGGCGTGTTTTCCCCAATCAGTTGAAATGCTCCCCAAACCAACATCAAAGCGATAGAAAGTGATGCTAAAATCTCAACAACTGGAAAGAAAATAGAAAAGGCCCAAATGGCATTTATTTGCGCTTGTTTGTGGTCGTTATTGATTGATTCAAACTCCTTTTGTTCTTGCTTTTCTCTGTTGAAAAGTTGTACAATCGACATTCCAGAAATGTGCTCTTGTACGAAAGTATTCAATCGCGTGACTTGCAATCGCTCGGACTGAAAGGAATTGCGCATTGCACGAGCAAAAATTTTCGTAGCTAGAATCAATAATGGAATTGGAATCAAGGTCATCAACGTCAATTGCCAATTGGTGATCATCATCATGAAAATGATGAAAATTAACATCAATAAATCCCCTAAAATGTCAATCAATCCAGAAGAAAAAACCTCGGAAATCGCTTCAATATCAGAAACCAAACGTGTGACTAAATTTCCAATGGGTGTTTGATCAAAATACTTCATCCTGAATGAAATAAAATGCTCAAACAATCTTTTTCGAATATCGCTGATGACAGTTTGTGCTAATAAATTACTAAAATAAGAATTCAAAAATTGAAAAACGCCTTCCACAAACAGCAATAAAAGCAACATCATGAACCACTTAAATAAAGCGGATTCATTTTGGGAATTAATGATGAAATCGCTCACCATTGTTCCAATCAACATTGGTCGCAAGGGAGTTAAGGCAGACAATGTCAGGGTACAGAAAAGTGAAAAGAGCAAATATTTCTTGTAAGATTTTACAAAAACCATCAATCTTTTAAATACTTTAAAATCTAGTTTCGACTGTTCTGACATTGAAAAACTTATAATTCAAAAATGTGTTTTTCAGCATGATATGAAGAACGTACCAAAGGACCACTTTCTACATATCGGAAACCCATTTCCAAGCCTTTGATTCTATATTCTTCGAATCTTTCTGGAGTGATAAATTCTTGCACAGGCAAGTGTTTTGGCGTTGGTTGCAGATATTGACCTAAAGTCAGAATATCCACATTTACACTGCGCAAATCTTCCATGGTTTCTAATACCTCTTCGTGTGATTCTCCTAAGCCCAACATGACACCTGATTTGGTTCTCATTCCCCCTTTTTTCAGGCGAAACAAAACTTCCAAACTTCGGTCATATTTTGCTTGAATGCGCACTTGCTTAGTCAATCGACGAACGGTTTCCAAGTTATGGGAAACAATTTCTGGTGCCACATCAATGATGTTTTGCAAATTTTCCCATTTCCCAGCAAAATCTGGAATCAAGGTTTCCATAGTCGTTTGAGGCGATTGATGTCTGATGGCTTTCACCGTTTGCACCCAGATTTCAGAACCACCATCTTTCAAATCGTCTCGGTCAACGGAAGTCAAAACGGCATGTTTCACGCCCATTGTTTTCACGCTGTGCGCCACTCTTCCTGGTTCATAAATGTCAACTTCCAAAGGTCGTCCCGTTTGAACCGCGCAAAAACCGCAACTTCTGGTACAAATATTGCCCAAAATCATGAATGTTGCAGTTCCTTCACCCCAGCATTCGCCCATGTTTGGACAACTTCCACTTTCGCAGATGGTATGCAATTTGTGTTCGTCCACCAATGCACGCACCTTGCGGTAATTTTCGCCTGTAGGTAATTTTACACGCAACCATTTTGGTTTTTTAATTCTTACTGAATTGTTATCTTTTTCAATGATTTCACTCATAACTAAGTTCTTTTTGTACCAATTAAAAATTTGGCATACAAAGCGTTAAATAAAGATTTCGAGGGCGAAGCGTACATTAAATCTACTGGCTTGAAGAAATAATCTATTTTCGCACCAATTTCGATTGCTCTAATTGACTGGTCAAATTTACTCAAATTGAACAAAATTCCTGCTTTTAATTGCAGTCCTGATGAAAATTTTCCTTCCTTACTTCCAGTAAAAAAAGGAGATTTACCGTAAATATTTTCTTGGTAATGAATTTCAGGGTCATATCGCACATTGACAGGTTCCTCATATCCTTGTCCACCAATATAAGGTTCTCTAATCATCAAATAAATCGGTTTCAAATACGCCAAATTCAATCCTGCACTCCAAACACCGCTAATTTCAACGCCTTGAAATCGCTTGCTTTCATACAATAAATGCGCTGCTCCAAATGATGCATTTAGGTAAAACAAACTATTGATCTTCCCAAAATAATAACCGCGTGCATCTTTGTAATTGTTGTTGTAAATTTTGGATTGCTTTTCACTTTTTAAATTCCCAATTGCCAAATTGATCAACCAAGTGGTTTTCTTTTGCTTTTGAAATCCATAAAACCCTTCAGCGCCAACGCCGGTGGTTGCCAACATGATTCCTCCTCCAAATTGATTTTTGTAAATCGCTTCCGCACTTCCAGACGCAGAGGTTTGACCATTCAAAAAGAAAGGTATAACCAAATGGAAGAATAGCGAAAATCTGCGAAACATTTTATTAAAATCTACAACAAAAATACAACTTTTTAGTTCGTCAAAAAGAATAAAGTTGAAGTCTAAATTCATCGTCAATAGTTTTTTCCTACCTTTACTTTTCAAACAAAAAAACAATGGCAACATCCAAAGTAACATATCTCGGAGATTTAAGAACTTCATGCGAACATTTGGCATCAGGAACGACTATTATAACTGATGCACCCATAGACAACAACGGCAAAGGCGAAGCTTTTTCACCAACAGATTTGGTTGCCACTTCGTATGCTTCGTGTATGATTACCATCATGGGAATTTACTGCAACAACCACGGAATTTTACTTAAAAAAGCCGATGCAACAATAACCAAAATCATGGCTGAAAGTCCGAGAAGAATCCAAAAAATTGTGATTGAAATGGATTTAAGCGGAAACGGTTGGGATGAACACCAAACGCAAAAAGTGATTGCCGCTGGAAAAGCTTGTCCGATTGCGAAAACCTTGGGTGATAATGTGGAGGTGGAATTTACATTCTCTTACTAAAAGGCAGTTTTCGACTTTTTAGTACTTTTTATGCCGTTTCGGCACCGGATCATGTCCATGTCCGCCCCAAGGATGGCAAGAAGCGATGCGTTTCAATCCCAAATAAGTTCCTTTAAAAATTCCCCAAACTTGAATCGCTTCGATCATGTAATTGGAGCAAGTTGGTTCATATCTGCAAACCGCTGGAAATAATGGACTAATTATCCATTGGTAAATTTTGACCAACAGAATCAACGGAAATTGAATGATTTTTCGAATGATTTTCACAGGCTAAAAGTACTACTTTTGAGATTAGAATGATTCACCGACTCTAAAATTCAAGGCAATCAATTTTTCCAAAAAATCACTTTTTAGTTAAAAAAAGGGATAATTATGACCGAAAAACGTTAAAATCGAATAAAAAACTTCATATTTCGATAAAAAACCGTATCTTAGAAATTCAAACTTAAAGCACTCTCCATGCGATATTTTTTAATTTTAGTTTTCTCCGCCTTTTTAACACCATTTTATGCGCAACTTCCGAGTTGGGATCATGAATTGGTTGAAGTCACCAATCCTGAAAAAAGTGGTATTTTAATGAATTCCCAACCATTGTTCGATGGATTGTGGGACACCTTGCCTCAGCCAGCGTTTTGGAAAGAAATCATGAAATTGTCTCCAGATTCTTGTTTGATTAATGTAGCATCGAACAGACAAATCATTATGAAAATGTCGAACAAAGATTGGTCAAAACAATCTGAAGCGCGCAAAACGATTTTCAAAGACAGTCTCAAATTGGCGAACAACGTTGATTCTACTGACAAAATATTTGTGACCACTGGAAAAAATGACTTTTACAAATTTAATGAAGTTTATCCAAGTATTTCAAATGGGATTTTAGCTTTTGAAAGTCAAGGTGTTGACCCTTGGTATGCACAAGCAATTTTATTGATTGAAAGTCCAGGACAGTTAAAAAAATCTTCGGCTGGCGCTTATGGTGCATTTCAGTTGATGCCAGGTGTAGCTAGAGCACAAGGATTGATTGTCAATAAAACAACAGACGAACGAAAAGATTTCAATAAATCAGCCTACGGCGCAGCACGTTTAATCAACAGAACCTGTATTCCTGAAGCGAAGAGAATTTTGAACGACCACAACATTGTATTCAACGAATCAGATTTGTGGTTTCGATTGTTTGTGTTGCATGTTTACCACGCTGGTTCAATGAATGTGCGCGCGGTAGTGAATAAAATCAATCCTACTGAAGGCGGACAAAGTTTAATCAAAGCCATGTGGCAGACGCATGCTGCTTCATTTGGGAATTCATCGCAAAACTACACGCAATTGGCATTGGCGTCGCAATTCATTTTGCACGATATGACGAAAAGTGAATGTGTTAAATTGTTTGATTGCGTTGAATAACTGAATCTTCAATAAATTTCAAAGAAATTGAATTTACACAGTGACGTGTGTTTTTATCGGTAAATCGTTCTCCGACAAAAACATGCCCTAAATGTCCTTCGCAATGGTTACAAATAATTTCAACTCTGCGACCATCAGCATCGGGAACTTGTCTAACAGCGCCAGGAATTTCATCGTCAAAAGAAGGCCAACCGCAACCAGAATCAAATTTTGCATCAGAATGATACAAAGGCGCTTCACATTGGCGACAAATAAAAGTCCCAGCCTTTTTCCAAGAATTGAATTCACCTGTAAACGGCATCTCAGTTCCTTTATTGATTATGACTCTTTTCTCTTCAGCTGTTAAATTGTTGAAATTTGATTTGTCTAACATGATTTAGTTTTTGTTTATTTAAACAGTTTGGAATGTAAAAGGTTTAATTTGCAAAAATACAATATCAAAGTATAATTTAAAACTGATTAAAAAAGCAGACTTCGAGCGCCAATTGCAGACTTCGAGTGCCAATTGCAGACTTCGAGTGCCTCAGTCTGCAATTGGACTTTTATCATTTTGAGTTTGACTGTGAGGTTGACTGAGCTTGTCGGGTTGACTGAGCTTGTCGAAGTCAACGTCCTTATAAGCTCTTGACAATTCCGGTAATTTCTCATATTCACCTCGAATCAACGCTTCTTTTTTTCTGCGACTCCATCATTGAACTTGCTTCTCGCGATAGAAAGCTGTTGAAACTCTGCTATATTCTTCAAAATAAACCAATTCTATTGGCAATCGCTTTTTAGTATGATTTGCACCTTGACCAGATTGATGTTGATTTAACCTTCTATTTATATCGATTGTACTTCCAGTATAATAACTGCCATCATTACAAACTAATATATACATCCATCCACTTTTCATTTTGGTTTAGTTTTTAAATCAGTTAAATAAAGATACAAAAAAAAAGTTTGTCTCAGCTATGCCAAAACAAACTTTCAAGTTCAATTCAAATTTTATTTCAAATCGCCATATTTCCCATCATATCTTTCAAATCTTGCGTATTTAAATCAATGATTTGTTTCAAAATATTTAGATTAGGATTTGTCGTATTAATCACTATTTCACTTCCTTTATTATCTACTTTAAAAGTGATATTCTTCACTACATTAATCGATTTGTATGCACCAGGTAAATAAAAAGATTCGACATCTAAGCCTTGAAAATCGATGAAACCTGAAATTCCTTTTTTTCCAAATTCTTTTCCGCAACTTGGAATCACCAGTGATGACATACCAGCACCAGCACTTGGGGAAAATCCAACTAGATTTTTGTCGGTAATGGTGTAAATAAATCGACCACCACTTTTGCTTGCAGCCCAAAGTTCGAATAATGGCTTACCTTCTTTTCCGATACCAACAGTAAAATTCAACTCGGGAACAAATCCCATCATTTGCGGCTCACCAACCAAAACCAAACCGGCAACACCGCTAAAAACTTTGTTTAGAGGTCCATCACCCAAAAGCATTACTGCCAATGCAGATTTTGTGTCGCTATTAATCATTTTTTCTTTGAAATCGGCAGCAAAATCATCGATAAAACTTTCCGCTTTTTTCATATCTATACTTGCCGCAATTCCAATTCTTGCCTTTCCTTTTCCAAGATTTGATAAAACACTTGCATTGGCATCATCTTTGAAAAACATGCGTTTTTGTAATACTGTCGAAAAAAGATTTTCAGTTTTGAAAACCATTTTACCTTTTTCGAAATCTAGCGTGGCATGCACATAAGAGTCCTTGACCATTTCAGTCAATTCTTTTTGTTTAGGTTTGCTCAACTTGGATAAACTTGTATTTGACGTCCCATATAAATTTTCCAAATTGGCATTAAGTGTGATGTCATTGTTCTTGCTCAAAAGTTCATCCATTTTACCAACTGCAACTTCCCCTTTTGCTTTATTGAAAGCTGATTCAAGTAATAATTTTCCATTATAATCTTCATTTTTGATTACGACGATTGCTAAATTTCCTTTGATACCGATACTCAAATCATCGTTGACAGAATATTTCATTTCGCCAGCTTCTTCGATAAAAAGTCCTGAGGATGCGAGACGATCTTCCAACGTGTCCTTATTTTGAACGTCTAAAAAAACAAATGTTGATCTTGGATTTCCTTTTCGATCAAATGGACCTTCCATTGCAAAGTAAATTGGAGATTCAGGATTCAATGCATCCGACAATCTCTCTTCGATTAATTTTCCCAATTTATCTATTTTTTTGTATTCCGCTTTATCGAGAATCTGACTATAATTCAGAGACCCAAAAGCGATAATAGACTCATTTTCATTCAAAAATGCAGAAACTGATTCCTTGATTGGACGATCAGTATTTCCAGAGCAAGCAACTAAGAATAAAAAGCCTGCTAAAATTGGCAAAATTTGTTTCAAAGACATATTTTTGTATTTACAATTCGTATTCAAAAGTAATTGAAAATAAAGAACGTTCAAGTTACTTTTTATATTTTACAATTTATTTGCAAATTCTATTCCAAATTAAAAAAAATTCAATTTTCCAAACATGCATTTCATAGAACCGTATTACCATTGGCGAGATTTTTACATTGCTTCTGAAGATCCTTCTTCACCTTTTTTCAATCGCGATTACAGCGAATTTGAATTTACGGATCAAATTTACAATTACTTAATTCATCCGCAGTGGGACAATATGGGTTCTCGCACCTTGGTGATTAAAATACTCTTCGTTGAATATGATGAATCGTATGCAATCATTGAAATGTTTGGTGAATGGAACGACGCGATTGAAAATGATATCATGACATTCAAACGAGAAATCATCGAACCACTTTTGGAAAATGGAATAAATAAATTCATTTTGATTGGCGAAAATGTACTGAATTTTCACTATTCCGATGATTGTTATTACGAAGAATGGTTTGATGAAGTTGAAGATGGCTGGATTGCCACGATCAATTTTCACGACCACGTTGTCAAAGAGTTTGAACGAATCCACATTGACAGTTATTTTGTGATGGGTGGCGATTTAGATGAGATTGAATGGCGTACTTTCTCTCCTTTTCAATTTTATGAAAAAGTAAATCAATACGTTACATTGCGTTTAAATCCTTAATTTATTAACATAAATTTGAACTGATTTTATTTTAAACTCTCAAATTGTTGCCTTATCTTTACAGTCAATATTTAAATATAGCTTATGAAAATTTTTACTCTGCTTTTACTTTTAATTCCTTTTTTAGGATTTTCTCAAACAACTGACTTGTTTATTTCTGAATATGGAGAAGGAACAAGTAACAATAAATACATTGAAATCTATAATGGTACTGGCGTTGCGGTTGATTTATCAGTTTATAGCTTGAAATTATACAACAATGGTTCGGCAACTGCCAATGTAACTTTGCCTTTGTCAGGAACTTTGAATGACCAAGATGTTTACATCATTGCTAACATACAAGCAAACACTTCTATTACGACGCTAGCCGATGTAACTTCTGGAGTTACTGCATTTAATGGAAATGACGCGCTAACATTAGAAAAAAATAGTGTGGCAATTGATGTAATTGGCTCTGTAGGTACTGATCCTGGAACTTCTTGGACTGTTGCTGGTGATGCTAATGGTGCAGCTGATAAAACCCTGACACGCAAAAATAGTGTTTGCTCTCCAAATGCAGATTGGACCGCTTCAGCGGGAACTGACGCTGCTTCATCTGAATGGACTGTTGGAGCAGTTGACGATATTTCAAATTTAGGTATTCACAGTGCAAATTGCGGAGGGGTTCCTTGTACATCAATTAACGCTCCAAGTGCAACTGGTGCAACTATTTGTAGTGGAGCAACAGCAACAATCAGCGCTACTGCAAGTGAAACAAACAGTACTTTGT
>JBIKJE010000089.1:0-11675 GCA_044361165.1 Crocinitomicaceae bacterium
CTTTCAATCCATTCTTTGAACTTTGAAATGACTATTTTCTTGTTTCCAAGTTGACTCCTTTCGACTTGAGAAATAATTTGCAAAATGCCGTCAGTCGTAATTTTGTTGGATAATTTAATTTGAATGATTTCCTTTTGATGCTCATCTAAAAATTGTGAATTTATAACATCAAAATTGAGTTCCACCTTGGTAGAAACTTTGTTTACATTTTGTCCTCCACTGCCCCCGCTGCGACTAGTTTTAAAAGTGATTTCAGTAATTAAAAGGTTTATATCTGGTTTCATGATTAGTTAATTTATTGTGAATCGATATTCGATTATTTTTTAGTCTATTTAACTAAGACTAAAATTAATGAAAAAAGGAAAGCAAAAAGCAGAAAATTTTGGCAAAAATAGTTTGGCAGTCTAGAAATCTCCCGAACAGTCAACTGTAATTTCTTTCTTTAAAACTGGATGAAAAAAGGTTAATCGCTCTGCATGTAAAAATAATCGTTCCGCTTTATTCCCATATAAATCATCACCAACAATAGGAAAATTTAGTCCTCGAGAATGTGCAGCATGAACACGCAATTGATGTGTCCTACCTGTAATTGGATAAAAATACACCTTCGTTTTTCCTTCTTTGATTTCAACGACTTCAAATCTTGTTTTGGCAGGCTTTCCAAAGTCATCACAAACAATTTGTTTCGGTCGATCGTCTAAATCCAAGCGCAAAGGTAAATTGATTTCACCTTCAAAACTACTTTCTAAAATTCCATCCAAAATAGCAACATATCGCTTGGATATTGTTTTTTGAATAAATTGCTTTTGTAACGCTTTGTGAACCGATTTGTTTTTTGCCATCAAAATCAATCCAGAAGTTGACATATCTAGTCGGTGCACCAACAAAGGACCTGTTGCATTCGGAAAAAGCTTTTTTGCTCTTGAGTACACGGAATCTGTCAATGTTTTTCCTGGTACAGACAAAAAATCTGGAGGTTTGTTAAAAATGGCTATCGAATCATCTTCAAAAACAATTTCAATCTGATCGACAGTAGCTTGAGATTCCATCGGATTTTGATCCAAAGGAATTCCTTTCAGCATGTGATTTAAAATCGGTTCGCATTTGCCACGACATGCTGGGTAAAACTGTTGATGCACGCGAATTTCCGAATCAGGCGACTTGCCCCACCAAAACTCAGCCATGCAAATAGGTTTCAATTGATTGAGAAATGCATATTGCAGCAATTTAGGAGCGGCGCATTCTCCTGCGCCTGATGGTGGATTTTGAAGGGCAGTTTGACTAAAGATGTGTAACAAACTTTTTTCTTCACCAAAATGATTCAAAAACGTGTAGTTTTCAAACAACTGCTTTTGAAGTTTCGCAGATAAAGTCGCCCTTTCATTTTGTAACGAAGTAACTTGAGCGTACAATTCTATCGACATCAAATCTATTTTAGAAGTCCAATTTTTGACCAATTGCTTTAATTCGATATTTTGTCTGGCACTTTCGCGATTCAATTGTAATGAAAAAGCTTCATTTTCTGTTTCAGAAAGCAAAATCTGCTTTTGTTGACGTTGAATATTTCTGCCAATTTTATCAGCTTTCATCTTGCTTTTCGTTGTCTCCAACAATTGGTCAAAATCAATTTTCGCTTGTTGTAATGCTTTTTCTCCAACAATAAACGCGTTTGAATTTTCAATTTCCTGAATTTCTTGATTCAAACCATTCAATACAGCTTCCCCTTGCTTGTAAAATCCATTGATATCTAATGTGTCAAAAACCGGCGGAACAAAACCTTGGTGATGATTACTATTAGCTAATTTCCCTGAAAAAGCAGATAAATATCCAAGTTTACCTTCTTGATTTTGTGCGACCAAAACGCCAAACATTTTACCAATAGCGGCATTAAAATCAGATGCATTTGGACACAATCCGAAATTATGATCAAAGTCCGTTTCAGCTAAAAGAGCTTGTAACTCCTTAGCAGCAGTAATTGCCAAAGGATGAGGCGTATAATAATGTGGAAAGGTGAATTTTTCTGGTAAATCAAAAACATCAATCGCTGTTTGAAAATGATGAAAAACACCTGAATTCATGAGAAATGGAATAAATCAATTTGCGCGTTTGACCAAATTAGGATAATCGGTTATGATACCATCTACTCCTTTTTCAACTAGCTTTTTGCTCGTCTTTGGATCGTTTACTGTCCATGCAAAAGTCTTGATTCCAAGTTTTTTCAATGTTTTCACATTTGCTTTTGAAATCATTGGATAAAATATACCAACTGCATAAGGTTTAAACGAAAAATCAGCAACAAAATTTGAGGTTGATCTAAGTGGCGATTCTGTCAAATATACCAATCTATAATTGGGCGCTTTTTGATGCAATTCCTCCAAGATTCTTGCATCAAAACTCATAAAAATAATGTTTTGCTTGTGTTTGAAATCTTCTATTTCTTTCAAAATAATAGAAACATATTCGGCTGGAGCTGGTTGAAAAGTACCATCTAAATCTTTGTCTGATTTGATTTCAAATAAAATCGTTGTTTTGGAGAAATCTATGGAATCAAAAACTGTTTTCAACAACGGTTTGGTTTCCTTTATCTTTTGCTGTTCTAGAAAACGTTTATGTACTTTTGTGCCACAATCATATTGCTCAATTTGATCTTGAGTCATTTGATAAATATTCGTCGCTTTTTCGTCAGTAATTTCTGAACCGTCAGGCATCAAGCAAAATTCTTTTTCGAAAAACTGGTCGTGAGAAATGACTAAGTGTTTGTCTTTGTTTACCACCACATCCCATTCAATGCCATCAACGCCTAGGGCAATTGCTTTCTGAAAGCCGACAATGGTGTTTTCTGGATACAATCCGCGGCAACCTCTGTGACCAAAATAGGAAACGGAATCTTCTTGACTAGAACCAATTAAGTGTGTCAAAACAGCAAATATTAGAAAGGAAAATTTATGCATTTTCTTTCAAAAGTAAACCAAATGAAATTGAACGATGTAAACTGAATATTATCTTTTGGAAGTTAATTCACTACTTGCAAAACAATATTTAATGCTCTGTATTTACTTCTAATTTTCCCACCTTCAGATGTTCCTTGAGAAACGCTTACCTCTGTTTGTCTATCCATGTATACCGTTGATGAACCCAAAGCCAAAGCTGCCATTTGATTAATTCCAAGTACTAAATTTGTTGCACCGTCGGCATCTTGATATGCCAAAGCATTTTGTCCCCAAGACCAACTTCCGATAAAAATCCCTACCGCTTGATTCGCCGCCAAGGGAGAACCAACCCATGAAATAGTTTGCGCAGATGATTTAGACAACGAATTCAAAGTAGTAGGAAAAGCAATTGTATCGCAAACTGGAATCGAATTTTGAAAAACTTGTCCTGCTACGTTGGTGTAAGTAAAAGTTCCTGTCGTAATTCTTCCAGCATATTCTTTAAAATGCCCTGTAAACAAAGCATTGTACGCCAATGTATCATTGTTAAATCGAACTACAGCAGTTGAATCTAATTCTAAAATTGTTCCTGTTGGACCACCAAATCTAAATTTCGCAACTACCCAAGATTTGTCTGTATTTCTGTCGTAAAACACTTCGTAATCTGTATAGATTTTGTCTTGATTTACATCTGAAGATTTTTCTTTTTCACACGAAGTGAATAATCCCAAGGCTAAATAAAGTGCAGTAACAGCAATGAATCCAATTTTTTTCATAAAATCGATTTTTTAGATTTATTCAAAAATAGACAATTCTTTCCAAAAAATAAAAAAAGCCTGAAGAATAATCTCCAGGCTTTCAAATATTTGGTTTTGAATTTTAAAATTCAAAAGTTTCCATGAATTTTGTTGTGAAATTTCCCGCATTAAAATCAGGATTGTCCATCAATTTTTGGTGAAAAGGGATCGTCGTTTTGATACCTTCAATGATGTATTCATCCAACGCTCTTTTCATTTTCAAAATTGCTTCTTCGCGTGTTTGTGCAACTACAATTAATTTTGAAATCATTGAATCGTAATTTGGTGGAATTGTGTAACCAGCATAAGCGTGTGTATCAATTCTCACACCGTGTCCACCTGGAGAGTGGTAAGAAGTAATTTTTCCTGGAGACGGTCTAAAATCAGCATAAGGATCCTCAGCATTGATACGACATTGAATCGCATGTAATTGAGGATAATAATTTTTACCTGAAATTGTATGTCCTGCAGCAATTTTAATTTGTTCCTTAATCAAGTCGAAATTGATTACTTCTTCAGTAATTGTATGTTCAACTTGAATACGCGTATTCATTTCCATGAAATAGAAATCACGATTTTTGTCAACTAAAAACTCAACAGTCCCTACACCTTCGTAGTTTACTGCTTTCGTAGCTTTAATTGCCGCTTGACCCATTCTTTCACGCAAATCATCAGTCATGAATGGAGAAGGAGTTTCTTCTACCAATTTTTGATGTCTACGTTGAATCGAACAATCTCTCTCAGACATGTGACAAGCCGTTCCATATTGATCACCCGCAATTTGAATTTCAATGTGACGTGGCTCCTCAATGTATTTTTCCATGTAAATTCCATCGTTTCCGAAAGCTGCAGCAGCTTCTTGACGTGTTGAATCCCATGCGTGTTCGATATCTTCTTCTTTCCAGACGATTCTCATTCCTTTTCCACCACCACCGGCAGTAGCTTTCATGATTACAGGATAAACGATTTTAGCAGCTTGCGCTTTAGCATCTTCCAAATCTTTCAATAACCCAACAGAACCTGGAATACAAGGCACACCAGCAGCAATCATAGTCGCTTTAGCTGTTGCTTTATCTCCCATTCCATCAATTTGTTCAGGTAAAGCCCCGATAAATTTAATATTGTGTTGTTGGCAAATCTCAGAAAATCTTGCATTCTCAGACAAGAAACCATATCCTGGGTGAATAGCATCTGCATTTGTAATCTCTGCAGCAGCAATGATATTCGGAATAGACAAGTAAGATTTAGAACTTACAGCTGGCCCGATACAAACTGCTTCGTCTGCAAATCTTACGGGCAAACTGTCTTTATCAGCAGTAGAGTAAACAGCAACCGTTTTGATTCCCATTTCTTTACAAGTACGGATAATACGCAATGCGATTTCTCCCCTATTTGCGATGAGTATTTTTTTAAACATAGCTTCTATTTAAGATTTAAACTTTAAATTTTCAGATCGAAAATGAAAACTCAGATTCGAATTTCAAAATTTAAATTAATTAAGCTGGATCTACCAAGAATAATGGTTGATCATATTCAACTGGAGAAGCATCGTCAACCAATACTTTTACAATTTTACCTGCAACTTCAGATTCGATTTCATTGAATAATTTCATTGCTTCAATGATACAAACTGGAGTTCCTTTTTGAATTGTACTTCCAACAGAAACAAAGGCGTCTTTATCTGGTGATGAAGAACGGTAAAAAGTCCCAATCATTGGAGATTTAACAGTAATGTATTTAGAATCATCAGAAGCAGCTGGAGCTTCAGCAACTGGTGCAGCTGGTGCAGCAGCAGGAGCAGCAATCTGAGCAGGTGCTTGTGGAGCAGCAGCCTGGTATACGATTTGTTGCTCAGCTTTCACTTTAGATTCAGCTTTGATGATTATTTTAAAATCTTTTCTTTCGATTTCAACCTCGCTTACGCCTGATTTTGAAACGAATTTGATTAAATCTTGGATTTCGTTCAGATTCATAATTTTTGGATTTTAATTTTTCGTTAGTTATTTTTATTCTAGGAGTTATATGCCCATTTCAAGTAAATAGCTCCCCAAGTAAATCCTCCACCAAAGGCAGAAAGAATGATATTATCACCTTTTTTCAATTGACTTTCCCAATCCCACAAACAAAGTGGTAAGGTTCCAGCAGTTGTATTTCCATATCGCTGAATATTGATCATTACCTTTTCTTTTGGTAATCCCATTCGTTGAGCTGTTGCATCAATAATTCTCAAATTGGCTTGATGTGGAACCAACCAATCAACCGTTTCACTAGTCAAATTATTTTTTTCCATGATTTCCGCAGAAACTTCAGCCATGTTAGTTACAGCAAATTTGAAAACAGCTTTTCCTTCTTGTTTTACATAGTGCATGCGATCCTCAACGGTTTGAATCGTTGGTGGGTTTTCAGAACCCCCGGCAGGTTGAATTAAGTACTTTCTTCCAGAACCATCTGTTCTCAAAATAGCATCAATGATTCCATTTCCTTCTTCATTTGGTTCTAATAAAACCGCTCCTGCTCCATCTCCGAAAATAACACAAGTTGTTCTGTCTTGATAATCAATAATTGAACTCATTTTGTCAACTCCAACTACAATTACACGTTTGTGCGTTCCAGCCTCGATGAATTTAGCGCCTGTTTGAAGTGCAAAAATGAAACCTGAACATGCAGCTTTCAAATCAAATCCCCATGCATTTGTCATTCCAACCTTGTCACATACAACATTTGCTGTGCTTGGAAAAGGGAAATCTGGAGTTACTGTAGCAACAATAACCAATTCGATATCTAAAGGACTTAATCCCTTTTTTGCAAGTAAACCTTTCACAGCTTCGGCAGCCATGTCTGAGGAAGCACCATCTTTCATGATTCTTCTTTCAGAAATTCCAGTTCTCGTTAAGATCCATTCATCAGAAGTATCTACTATTTTAGCCAAATCATTGTTGGTAACAATGTTATCTGGCAAATATCCTTGAACACCAGTAATCGCCGCTGTCATTTTACTCATACGCTTAATTAAATGCTTCGTTAACTTTGTTTGCCAATCCTGATTTTGCCACTTCAAAAGAATGCATCAACATACTTTTAACAGCCTTATCATTTGAGATTCCATGACCAATAATAACATTTCCTTTCACTCCCAAAATTGGAGTCCCACCATAATTTTCATAATTAAAGCGGTCGAAATATTCATCCTTGATACCACGTTTTTTCATCAAAGTATAAATTCCTTCTGCCTCTTTTAAAACAACATTTCCTGTAAAACCATCACAAACTACAACGTCAGCTGTTCCAGAAAATATGTCTCTTCCCTCAATATTACCAATAAAATTGATTTCATCAGACTCTTTGAGCAATTTATATGTCGCAATAGTCAATAAATTCCCTTTGGATTCTTCCTCTCCAATATTGAGTAAAGCCACTTTTGGATTTTCAACACCGTAAACATTTTTAGAATACAAAGAACCCAATAATGCAAACTGATACAAAACATCTGCTTTGCAATCTGCATTTGAACCAACATCTAATAAAATGGAGTTACCACCGTCAATCGTTGGTAAAACAGAAGTAATACAAGGACGAATAATACCTGGTATTGTATTGATTTTGTAGATTGACCCAACTAACATTGCACCAGTATTTCCTGTGCTTGCAAAAACACTAATGCTTTTTGATGCCAACAAATCAAACCCAACAGCAATACTGCTATTTGGCTTTTGTGGAATGGCACGAGTTGGGTGATCATGCATCGTGATAATATCAGGTGCATGTACAATTTCAAAATCTTCAGGATTTGCTCCACGGCTCAAAAGGCCACTCAAGATTTGCTCTTGGTCGCCAATCAGAACGAGCGTTACATCCTGAGGAAGTTCTTTTTGGGCTAAAATTGCTCCAGAAATATTAGCATCTGGAGCAAAATCGCCTCCTAAAATATCAATTCCTATCTTCATCAGGAAGAAATTAGTGGTGCAGCTTAAATCGCTACTTCTTTCTCAGCTACTACTTTACCTTTATAGTAAAGTTTTCCTTCATGCCAGTGAGCATGGTGGAACAAGTGAGGCTGACCAGTTGTTGGGCAGATCGCGATGTTATCAGCAACAGCTTTAAAATGCGTTCTTCTCTTGTCTCTTCTTGTCGTCGAGGTTCTTCTCTTAGGATGTGCCATTTTACTTTATTTATATATTCTTTATTAATATCAATTGCTACTTTCAGCGGTCAAATTTCTCAATGTTGCCCACTTAGGATCTTTTGGATCAAAATCATCAGGTCCTGGTTCATCGTCTTCGTCGTCGTCCCAATCTTCATCATCGTCGTCTTCATCAATTTCTGTAGCATTTACAGTATATTGCTGAATCAATTTCCACATTTCTTCGTCACATTCTCCCACTGAATGAACCATTCTAGCGGGCAAGGAAACAATGGCCAATTCGTAAATCGCATCTCTCACATCTATTTCAAATGTTTCAGGATGCAAAACAACCAATGATTCATCTTCAGATTCTTCTAAACCGAATTTATATACGAGTTTAAATTCACCTGAAATGGGTAATTCCATTGGTGTATCACAACGATCACAATTTGTTGAAACAATTCCTTCTGCAATAAAATGCGCAGTCATCATTGTTTCTCTTTTTTCAAATTCTAAAGTGACGTTTAAATCACCTTTGTGGATCATGGAATACTCCATGGATTCAAAGAACGAGTCATCAATCTTGTATTCGAACGTGTAAGTTCCTATTTTCAATCCGATAAACGGAATTATAAAATCTTGTTTAGAACTTTTCACGACTCAAAATTAAGGAGGGCAAAGGTAATAAAATTAAACAAACAATGTTGATATCTTTTGTAAAAATCATTCAATTATCTTTAATCTTCATCAAAAACGATTTATTTTCAATGGTTTATTGAATAATTCTTTTGTTTTCAATTAATTGTATTTAACGTTTTGAAATGGTTGTTTAGGGTACATTAGGTGTTTTCCGTTTATTAGATTTTACATTGGTCGACGAACGTATATTTTAAAGGATTTTAAAAAATCCATAAATCTAATAATCCATAAATCCAATTATCTATTAATCCAAACGTCTAAAATCCGTGCATCCGTGGCTATTTTCAAACATCACTTAAAAACCTTTAAAACATTGCCGTAAAATAAATCTTTACCGGTTTTGGTTTTCATCCACAATTCGTTGACGGATAATTTATTTAGATCGAAATATCTTCCTGCAGCATTTCTTAAATCTTTGGCGGATAATTTCGGTGAATAAGTATTCACAATCAAAAATCCATTTTTATTCAACAATTGACTGGCAGCATCTAATAGAAGTGGTAATTTTTCTTCTAAAATCCATTTTTCACCTTTGGCGCCCAAACCGAATGCTGGTGGATCCATGATAATGCCATCGTAAAAATTTCCGCGTTTGACTTCTCTTTGTGCAAATTTCAAAGCGTCTTCAAGTACCCATTTAATACCAGATAAATTGCTCACCTCTTGATTTTCATTCGCCCAAGTGATTAATTGTTTCACTGAATCAACATGAAAAACAGTTGCGCCAGTTGATTTAGCAACCAAAGAAGCTGCCCCAGTATATGCGAATAGATTTAGGAATTTTTGATTTGGCTTTAAATTTCCTAGGATATATTCCCAATTGGAAACTTGTTCTGGAAAAATACCAACGTGTTTGAACTTCGTTAATTCCAAACAAAAGGATAAATCATGGAATTGGATTTGCCATTTATCACTCACATCTTTGAGTTTTTTCCAAGAACCTTTGGTATTGGATTGTTCTACAAATTCCCAATGCGCCAAATTGTACCATTCTTCAAATGGCCATTCTGATTTGAAATAAGCTTGCAGCTCGGGACGAATAGTAATTACATCGCCAAATCGCTCTAACTTTTTCCCACCGCCAGCATCTAGCAATTCATAAGACTCCCAATGGGAAGAATATTGTCTTTCGAAATCCAAAATTACCTCGCTCTGGGCGTTTTTTGACGGCCTTTCGACATTTGAGCCATGCGCATTTGATTTTTAGAAACCACTTGCGTCATTTGTTTTTGCATGGTGTTGATTTGGTCTCTCATCACCCCATTGTTGTCTAATTTTTTAGCCTCTGAAAGTAAAGTTGCTGCTTCTGTTTTACGTCCTGTTTGCGCACAAATTCCTGCCAAATGCATTTTTGCTACTGCTTTGTCTTGCGCTGTTCTCAAACCCAAAGCCAAGGCTTTACGCAACATTTGTTCACTTTTAGCAAAACCATAAGCTTGTGTATTCAACATCGCTTGCAAATAAATCACATAAGCGTGTTGTTTTTTCGGCATCAAATCTGGTCTTGAAATGCGGTTCAAATGTTTGGCTGCTTTTTCGTGATTTCCGACACGCATTTGATTCAATGCTAAAATCATGTTTTCATTTCTGAAAAAACTCAAAATGATAATCGCAGAAACAAAAATCATTACAATTCCCCAACCCCAGTGACCTGAAGCGAAGGCATAAACATTTAAAAATAAAGAAGCTGCTGCTACAAAACAGCGAATAATAAATCCGATCATAATTTAATCAATTGTTGCTATACATTTTAATTCAATGGCAATAGGCGTTGGCAAAGAATTGATTTCGCAGGTTGTTCTGCAAGGCAAGTTGTCTTTGAAATATTCAGCATACAATCTGTTGTAGGTATGGAAATCTCTTTTCATGTTCACCAAAAAAACCGTCACATCGACTAAATTCTCCCAGCTTGAACCCGATTCTTCCAAAATCACGCGAACATTGTCGAAAACGCTTCTGCATTGTGCTTCGAAATCAAACTCAATGAAATTGCCGTTCTTGTCTAATTTCAGGCCTGGAACTTCAGAATCTGTTGCATCAGAACCAGCAGTTCGCGGACCAACTCCCGATAAAAAAAGTAAATTCCCAACACGGCGCGCGTGCGGATACAAACCAACCGGTTTTGGTGCTTTCGAAGTAGAAATGCGAGAATTATCTGACATATACTGAATTTTTACGTTGCAAATATACGAAAGCAGTTTTAGTTGTGGGGAAAAGATTTTAAGATTTTAAGATATTAGGATGTTAAGACGGAAGACTCAAGACAATAGACGGAAGACTTTTTTGATAGTCTTAGGTTTGAAGCTTTGTTTTTAGGTTTTTGGGAAAAGCTCCTCCCCCTCGGTCCCCCTCCGAAGGGGGAAGTATGCCCAATTTTCTTAACAACGTAAAATTTATCCTTCAATTATAAATCTCTAAATTTGTAGAAGATTTAGATTTCCCCCTTTGGAGGGGGATTAAAGGGGGAGGAAAAAAGAAAATCTAAATTTTAAAGCTGTACCCCAAGTTCTCCACTACATAGCGCTGACTCTGCAAATTCAATTTCAATCCACCTCAAACTCAATTTCCTCTTCTTTCGTCGATTCTTTGAGTTTATTGATTTTCTCCCGCATTTTTTTCTTGAGTTCAGACTCTTTGGGTTCTTCAGGAGCTGGAGTTTCTTTGGTGTTATTGAATTCAATACGCAATTCTTCAGTTGGTTTTTTGATAGGTTGATAAACACCAATCGTCGTGTCGTTTTTCCTGAATCCAAACTCGGTTTTCAAAATAGAAAGTGCTTCCATCTTGGCTGCTTCGCGATTTTCTTTGGCTTGCTCTTTTTTGGCTTTTTCGTCCCACTCGATAATTGGTTTATCGGTGGTGCCATGCATGCGCATGAAAATCATCAATCCTGTGCCGTCGTCTTCGATGATTCCAAATTCTGTTTCTCTTTCAAAAGTCATCAAATCTCTGAAACGAAACGCAAAATGGTAATCAATCTGATTGTCAAATGTATGCCAACCAAAAGTTTCAATATCTAACGCATTGGACTTGATTTCCATCAATGGAATTTCAAGCTTCCCGTTTTGTATAACGATGGTATTTTCCAAGGTTTGGAATCTCAAATCGAGCAATTTTTTCTCAAAA
>JBIKJE010000020.1:0-41541 GCA_044361165.1 Crocinitomicaceae bacterium
AGTTGTGGTTTCTTGTGCTTCTGTTTTTACAAAAGTTAGCAAAAGAAATGTCACGATTGAAAGTATCTTTTTGTACACCACAAGCATTTGATTTAAATCTTAGGTGCTAAAGTACCACAATTATATCTTTTTTATCCTTGTTTTTTTAGTTTTCATTTTGAGGTTACGTTAATATTTTGGATTGAAATTAAGTTTGAAGATTGCCATATTGCTGCAATTACATCGCTAAGTACTTTCATTGATCTGTCAGTGAATTGTGAAAAGACTTCTTTGTTTTCAATACGAACGATGAGTTTACAAAAGGAATATTAGTTGGCTTTTCATCTATAATTCTACAAATTGTGTATTTGGAATATTCAAAAACACGATGTTCAGCTAGCTTGAATAAATTCTACTGACATAATACCTGTCGAAATTCGATAATCTTCCCTTTTTGACATCTGACCAACAAAAAATATCGCAATTCAATCGAAAAAACTTTTTCATATAGAAATCTCATTTTCAGTTATAAAAACGTTTTAATTCATTTATAAACGAATAACAATCGAATACAAATGATTAATAACCGAAAGAAATTTTGGAGTCACCTCAACTTTGCACTGTCGAAACAATCAACGACGTTTAGTTCAATTTTTATTTACAAATTTTTTAAAACACACAATTATGAACTCAATGAGAAACAAAGTAACATTAATCGGTCGCTTAGGTGCAAAACCAGAAATTCAAACAGTAAAAGGTGGATTCATGATCACACGCTTTTCTATTGCAACGAAAGAATCGTTCAAAGAAAAAAATGGCGAATGGAAAGACAACACACAATGGCACAATGCCCACATGTGGGGTAAAAGTGCTGAGAACTTTGTGAAATTGGCTGATAAAGGTTTTGAGGTTGCGATCGAAGGTCGTTTGGCAAACAGCAGTTATGAAACAAAAACAGGTGAGAAAAGATACCAAACAGAGGTTGAAGTGCATGATTTTGTATTGCTCACACCAAAAATAGCAAAAGTTTAAAAGTTCCATGAGGTGGTTTAGATAGGTAAGGTGTAAAATGTGAACGTTGCGATCAGTGGTTTTTGCAACGTTCATACCACCTAAAATCACTCACAATTTGCAGTAAAATTTTTTTCAAGAAAACATAAAAATATTCATCATGAATCACGTTAATTTAATCGGTAAAATCACCTCAGAGCCAAAAGTTGTTATGCTTAACAATGGCAGAAAAATCGCTCAATTTTCAATGTCGACACAGGAATCGTACTTGGATGCAGAAGGAAATGTGAAAAACAGAAAACAATGGCACCGCATCAGTGCTTGGGGGAATTGGGTGCAAGTACTTGAAGAACTTGGGCAAAAAGGAATCAGTTTGGCCATTGAAGGAAAATTAGTTTCTCGATTTTATCAGACTCAAGCCGGCGGAAAAAAATTGATCACGGAAGTGGAAGTAAACGATTTAGTTGTTCTATAATTTAATTTTAAAAGTCATGAGAAATCAAATCACGTTAATCGGAAATATGGGCGAAAATGCCAAAGTAACGAATTTTGAAAATGGCGGAAAAGTTGCTCGCTTCAATTTGGCAACACCTTCACCTGTCAAAGGAAAAGAAACTGCAGAATGGCATCGATTGTTCGCCTTTGGAAATATTGCTCAATTCATTGAAAACTTCGGAGGAAAAGGGAAACGAATTGCCGTCACTGGGAAAATCGTGAATCGGACTTACCTGAGTAAAGATGGAAAACCAAGAAAAGTTACCGAAGTTGAAGTTCGAAATGTTATTGGATTGTAGCACTCTCTTCTAAACTTTACAATAGAATACTTTTTACAAACCGTTAACGATATGCGGTAAACTGAATCCTGTGGTTGAACCTGCCACAGGATTTTTTTATTTACTAGCATATTTTAATTGAATCAATTCTTGGAAAGAAACGTTTTTCATTTTTGCTTCCGCCCAAAGCATAAAGTCAAAATATTCAAGTGCCAGTGCTTGGAGATGGTCTTCTTTCAAATGCGCCAATTCAGCATAAAGTTCTTCAAAAAGCGTTTCTTGCTTAAAAAAGTCTTTGGTTTTATTCACTCGATTCAAGAATTTCAAAAAGATTGTTTCAAATTCGTACAAGCGATTTCTAGATTTTAAAAATCGCTGTGTGCTTTTCAATGCATACGGGATGAGGTTTTCATTTTTCATCTCAAAGTGAATAAGCAAACTCATAATTTGCGCAAAAGAAACAATGTCTTCTTGTTTGTCTAGCATCGAATCATTTAAAATGCGATTGATCCATTGGAGCGCGGAATGCATATCATTAGAAATAAAATAAACAGTTGCAATTTTGAAATTCAAAAACGCTTTTCTGTTAGGTGTTATTTTTTCGTCATATAATCTCAGCCCCTCTTCAATCAACGGGACCAATTTTAGCGCACTTTTGAAATCTCCTTTTAAGGTTAAAATACTGATTTCAATGCTGTTTGTACTTGAAAAAAGTTTAATATTTAAATCCTCATTTGTGTTGAAGGTATAATTTTGAGGCAATTCCTTCAATTTTTTCAGCAACTCTTGAGATTTTTGATTCATTTTCAATCGTGAAGCAACAAAAATAGCATTCGTCAAAATAGAAAAGTATCGATTTGGTTGCTCTTCAATTACTTCTTTTTTGGATTCAAATAGCTCAATATTTTGAATCAGATATTGATAACAATCTTCAAAATCACCGATGGCAAAAAAGTATGCACTATAAATGTGATTGTACAAATACTGTGTGTCAAAATAAAGTTCTTTTTGCTGCTTGGTTTTTAGCAAGTCATCGATAATTGATTTAAATTGAATTAAATCATTTTGTGTACGTGAAATTCCCTTTGATGCAAGAATAGCAAACAATCTACTTTTTAAGTTCCAGAACTTATCGTAGGTCAAACTTTTTTCATGAAAATCAAGGTCATTTTTTAAAATTTCATCGATTTCAACTTGGTCAACATTTCCAGAACTTTCGATTAATCTTTTCTTATGTAAACTAATTTCTGCCAATAAATTGAATTTGTCGTGCTTTAGTGCTAATTTTTCTGCACTTCGCAGTTGACGCTTACATTGTTCATACAAAGATTTGTTGTACAGTATTTCAGCACTGTGAATCAGTTTATAGATTTGGGCATCTGTGGATGAGGAAGCGTGAAATGAATCGAGCGCATTTAGAATGTGGTCATATAGCCGCTTTTTTGTGACTGAGAATTTATTTAAAAAAGCTTCACCTTTAAAATGCTCGAAAAGTTTTTCTTCATCATAAATTTCTTGTTGCTCCAAATAATCAAACAAAAGAATGTAGTTATTTTCATCACCAATCGTATGTCTTGACGAAACGACTTTGAAGTATCTTTTTTCAGATTTAGACAAGTATTTTATTAACTCGTGAAGTGATTCGTTTACCTTGGTCGACATTGATTGATATTTATTCGAATGCAAGATATTTAAATCGAATGAACACCGAAGAATATTAATCTTAAATGTGTATAAAATTGACTCAAATGTATGATTTTAGACTTGTATAAAAATGTCTTAGGAGTGAAGATGTAAGACTTGTGACTCTAAAATTTTGAGTAAAAAAAATCCTGCATTTAGCAGGATTAAATATTTGTTAGGAAAAAACTATTGTTTATTTCCTTTTTTAGAATTCATATCTGGATCATTGTTTGGATCGGTAATACTTGTACCCGTTGTGGTTGAACCAGGATTTGTCTCTGGAGCTGGGGCAGATGCTTTTTTCCAAACTGGAGCCGAAGCTACAGTACCACTTTCCATTCTTGCTTTATTCAAGTCTTCTTTCTGGCAAGAAACTGCCAAAAGCGCTATTGAAAACAAAGAAATACCGATTAACTTTTTCATGACTTAACGTATTATAAAACAAAGCTATGAAATTAATTCTGTTAATCCAAATTTTCACAAGGTATTTTTAGTAAAACACGCGTTCCATTGATTGAATGGTTTTCATCCTCGATTTGAAACGGTCCTTCCATCTCGAAATTTCGGTGTGAAAGCTTCTTTAAAAGTTCAATTCTTTTGCTTGTAATTTCCATTCCTTGTGAGCGGTGATCGCCTTCTGTTTGGCGTTTTTTATTCAAACTGAAGTCGATACCAATTCCATTATCTTCTAAAACTACGACCAAATGATCTTCTTTGGCTTCAATATTAATCGTGATTAGCCCCTTTCTGTTTTCGACAGGTAAAATTCCATGGATAATGCTATTTTCCACAAATGGTTGAAAAAGCATAGCGGGAACCATAATGTTTTCAGTATCTATGTCTGAAACCTCAATTTTGTATTCAAATCGGTCTCTAAATCTCATAGATTCAAGGGAAAGATACAACTCTAATCTTTCAATTTCTTGGCTGAGAGAAACCATGTTGTTGTCTTCGGAAGAAGAATCTAAATTCTTGCGAATCAATTTTGCAAAGTTTGTCAAATATCGGTTGGCTGAAATTTTATCTTGCGTATTGATAAAATATTGAATGGAGTTTAAGGAATTGAATATAAAATGTCGATTCATACTTGCATTTAAGGACTGTTGTTCTAATGACGAAAGTCGGGCCTTATATTCCAGTGATTCTTGGTAACTTCTCGCACGTTCTCGTCTAACTCTCAATTGAATAATCAACATGATCAGGCCCACAAGAAAAATAAAAACCAATAAGAAAAACCACCATGTTGCGTAGAATGCAGCTGTTATCTTTATGAAAAGTATATATTCTTTTGAAAACTCACCGGTACCATTTTTTACCCTAACATGTAAGTTATAGTTTCCAGATGGTAAATTTGATAATGTAACTTGGGGATTTGAAAATTCTGGCGACCATCCTTCGTCCAATCCTTCAAGCCAATATTGATACCTTAAATCTTTAGAATTTTTGAGTGTAACTCCATCTAATTCAATAAGTAAATTGTTTTTCGATCTGGGAAGAATCAGATTTAGAGGAATTCCATCTTTGTTAAATCTATTTGAGTAATCAGCATAGTTAAAAGATTGAAAATTTAGTTTGATTGATTTGATATTTAAGTTCGGTAAAATATTTTCGAAATCAAAAATCTCAGCATCAGGATCGAATGCTGTCAATCCTTGTGCTGTTCCAAACCATAATCTTCCTTTACGATCAACAAAGCTCGAATTGATGTTAGACTCCAAGTTGACCAACCCTTCTTCTAAACCATAGTGTTTTTGACGGATATTGTATTTTAGCTTGAGATCAGAAAGTACATAAAGTCCATTATTTGTGCCTACAAAAACTTGGTTTTCATTTGTATTTATAAAATTTATAAAATTTGATGCCGGTTGATCAGATAACATGATTTGTTTTAAATCATTGCCATCACTCCAGAAAAAACCTTCATCTGTTCCAATCCACAGGTTTTCAAATTGGTCAATTTTTAATGAAAAAGTTTTTTTTCTTATATTTTTAAAGCGATGGTATTTTCCATTTTTGAAGATAAATAAACCACCGTCAGCAGCGCAAAATAGTTGCTTTTTGTATTTTACAATATTTCTAATTGTTCCAATATCTTTATTCGTTTCTGAGCGTTTGATTTTGCTAAGTTTGCCGTTCGAAATTTTTGAAATTCCATTGGAACCTCCAATCCAAATTTCGCCATTTTTCTCTTTGTAAAATGAAGTGATTTTTTCGCCTGGAGCTCCAGCGTTTTCATCAAAAATTTCAACTTTTCCATTCAATTGATATTTGAAAAGACCAGCCTCAGAACCCATCCAAATTGATGAGTTAATGTCAGTTTCAATGGCCCAAATCGTATTATTTGGAAGTTCTTTTAAAATAAAATTTTCGTTTTTTCTATATTGAATTAATCCTTTATCATAGGTTCCGAAAAGAAAATGATTGGGATAAATCTCAATTCCAGCAGTAATTAATTCGCTTTGAATACCGCTTTTGGAGTTGAAATAAACAAATTGTTCACCTGGAAAGCGAAACAATCCTTTTCCTTCCGATCCAATCCAAATTGTACCATTTCGATCTTCAAAAATATTGCTAATCGCGTCTAATGGCAATCCTTTAAATTGATCGATGAGGCGACTTTTTTCATTTTTGTCAATGATGATTATCCCTTGTTTGCTCGGTATCCAAATATTTCCTTTGCTGTCTAAAATACAGTTGCGAATTCCGCTTTGAACAGGAATTTCTCCTACTGGTAAAATGCTTTTTTTAACTAAATTAAATTTGAAAATACCAGTATCAAAAGTTGTTAATACTATTTCCTTGTCGTTTTGGGTAATTCCGGAAATATTAAGCGTGTCTGCTCCTTTTATTGAACTAAAATTATATAAATCATTGGTTTTGAGTAGACCTCCTCTTGTGGCAATGAAGAGTTCCTGATTGATAACCAAAAGGCCTCTAACTCGATTTTGGTCTTCGCTTTTTAATTCAATATTTCTAATTTGTTGTTTTTCATTGATATAATAAATTCCTCCACCATTGGTTGCAATTACAAATCCATTTTGAAATTTTTTGATTGCAAGTACATTGACGTTCTTATTTTTCTCAGGGAAAGTCCATTTTTTTATTTTCCCATTTTGCAGAAGACTTACCCCACCTTCATGGCCAATCCAAAGTTTTTGGTCAAAGCAATTTAAACTGGTGATTCGATTATTTAGTAAGCCATCTTTGGTAGAATAATTGACAAAAGATGATCCATTAAATTTCCCGAGACCTCCCAAGGTACCAACCCATAAATAACCCTTTTCATCTTCAGCAATAGAAGAAACTTGTGATTGTGGTAATCCTTCAGCAATCGAGTAAGATAGAAAGGAATAACTCTGCGCATAGGACGCTAGCACAGAAAATGAACAAAACAGTAAAAAAATCCAGCGGTAAATCATGCTATTCCTTGAGCATTTTAACAAAATCTGTCACTCTATTTCTTGCAACAGGAATTCTCAATCCTCCTTTTAGTACTGCAAAGTGCCCATCTTCATTAATATATTCTACCAATCTATTAAGATTAATAATATGGGATTTATGTATTCTGAAAAATTTTGAAGGATCTAAAATATGTTCGTAGATTTTCAAAGTTCTTGTATCTAAATACCTTGTTCCATCTTCGAAGTAAATTGTGGTACAATTCCCACTTGCTTCTAAATGTGTAATGGTATCATCTTCAATAATTTTCAATCCTCTTGTATGACTAATTGCAATTCGATTATTTGGTCGATTAGACAGTAGGCTTTGGGACAAGTTTTTCAGTGATTTGAAATAAGTAACAAAGTTCTGTGGATCGTCTGAAAATATTTTTTTAGCCTCTACTAATTTGTCAACTGCGGATCTTAAATCATCTATGTCAATTGGTTTTAAAACGTAATAAACTGCGCTTGCATTGAAAGCTCTGAGTGCATAATCTTTGAAAGCGGTAACAAAAACCACTAAAAAGTCTTTATTTTCTACCTCTTCCAACAATTCAAATCCTTCAGCACCGCTGGGCATTCGGATATCTAAAAATATGACGTCTGGTTTTGAAGATTCGATTATTGCTTTGGCTTGCTCTTTGCCTGATGCTTCGCCAATTACCTCTATTTCCGGACAAAATTCCTCTAGCATAAGTTGCAAGTTTTTTCTTGCAAACTCTTCATCGTCAATAATTAAAGCCCTCATTTTCATAGTTTAGATTTTTAATTTCATTTTCATAGTTGATGAACAAAGAAAAGCATTTTATATCAATTTTTTACTTTCCATAGTGCATTTGACCGAATTTAGTAATTAATTTCAATTTGCTTTTAAATAAACAACCAGTTAAGTTTTATAACTAACACTTAACAGAAAATTAACACCCCTTAAATCAATGATCAAAACAGTTCAGGTTTTATTTATTTTCTCATCATAGAAAGCCACTATTTTCGTGAGTATAAAACTCAACTTATGGAAATAAATTTACAAAACTCAATTCAATTTATTTGGATTTTTAACGATAACGGAAATTAGTAGTTTCCGTTTTTTTTTGTATCAAAAATTTTAAAATTTAAAGCAACTTGCAGCTTGTTTTTGCGTCTTTTAAGTCCTTGAAGCAACAGTCAAATTGTTGTTTCAAAATTTTATTGTAATTTCGATTCGATGAGAATATTATTATTGACTTGCTTACTCTTACTTTCTATTGTTGGGTTATCACAACAAGAGCAAGTTTGGCTGCATCCAAATCGTGGGCAATGGCATTCAAATATTCGTTATAAAGTGGAGTTGAATGGTGGCGAAATGTATCTCGAAAATCAAGGATTTACGTATGCTTTTCACAATGCTTCTGAAATCTATCACGCGAATCATGAGGGAAAAAGTGATATTCATTCCGAAGAGCACCTTGAAGGGCATGCCATAAAATCAAGTTTTATTGGTTCAAATGCTGATGCTGAAAAGATTGAAAAAGATCAATCATTAAATTACAGAAACTATTTTTTAGGAAATAATCAGTCAAAATGGAAATCAATGATTTACAGCTTAAAAAAAGTTGTTTACAAAGAATTCTATTCAGGAATTGATATGCAAGTTGAAGGGAATACTTCAAATTTAGAATATAGTTTTGTTGTTTCTCCAGGTAGAGATGTTTCCCAAATTCAAATGAAAATTGAAGGTGCAAATGCTGTATTTATTGATAATGAAGGAAATTTACATACTACGCATTCATTTGGTGAAATTATTGAAAGTGCACCAAAAGCATGGAACGTTGACGAAAATGGCAAAAAGTACTTTGTCAAAGTTGCATTTAAACTTGAGGGAAATGTCATAGTTTATTCCTTTCCAAAAGATTACAATAGAAATCAAACATTGGTCATTGATCCTGAATTGACATTTTCAACATTTACAGGTTCTACTTCTGACAATTGGGGTTTTAGTGCTGCTCCAGATCAATCGGCACGCGTTTTTGCTGCTGGAATTGTTTTTGGAACAGGTTATCCCATTGTAACGGGAGCCTTCGATCCATCATTTAATGGTGGAAGTTTTGATATTGGAATTTCAAAATTCAATGCATTGGGAACACAGTTGCTTTTTTCCTCTTACATAGGAGGATTGGGCGTTGAAACTCCACACAGTATTGTGTGTAATGCCAACAATGAATTGTACATCATGGGTGCGACTTCGTCAGCAGATTTTCCAATGCCAGGAAATCCTTTTGATGGTAGTTTTAATGGTGGACCTGCTTTCACCGAAAATGGATTGACATTCAATGGTTCAGATATTTATGTGACTAGACTGAGTGCAAATGGAGCCAATTTATTATCGTCCACCTTTGTGGGTGGAAGTGGCACAGATGGAATTAATTCTAGTGTTTTGCACTACAATTATGGTGACCAATTTAGAGGTTCAATTGAAATAGATGGAACAGGAAATGTATTTGTTGCATCATCAACTGCATCTAGTAACTTCCCTACCGCCAACGCGTTTCAATCTTTCCTAAATGGTCCTCAAGACGCAGTTATCTTCAAACTATCTGCCAATTTGAATAGCTTGATGTGGTCTTCACTTTTCGGTGGAGGAGGAGTTGAAACTGGCAATTCGTTAGAGGTTGCAGCAAATGGTGATGTATATTTGGTTGGAGGTACAACTTCGCCAAGTTTGGGCTTTTCAATTGGTCATACATTGAATGGTTTGGGTGGTTTATCGGATGGATATTTGATCAAAATAAATGGTACAACTCCCTTTGTGCAATCAGGAACTTACATGGGAACCAATGAATATGACCAAACATATTTTGTTCAGCTTGATTTAAACAATCAGGTATACGTTTATGGTCAAACCGAAGGAGTAATGGCAATTTCTTCGGGCGTTTATGGTACTCCTAATTCTGGACAATTTGTGCGAAAATATTCTACAAATTTAGCAACACTGAGTTGGTCCACTTGTATAGGAGCTGGTACTGGTCATGTTGAAATTTCTCCAACTGCTTTTTTAGTGTCAGATTGTTATGAGATTTATATTTCTGGTTGGGGAGGTTCGGTGAACAGTGGTAACAGTTCAGCAACTTTCAGTTCTAGTAATGGTTTTCAAGTCACTCCTGATGCCTATCAGTCTTCTACAAATGGTAATAATTTTTACATTGCAGTTCTCAGACAAGATGCCGTCAGTTTGAAGTATGCTACCTATATGGGAAGTTTGACAGCAAGCTCAAATCATGTGGATGGGGGAACTAGTAGATTTGATAAATCAGGAAGAATTTATCATGCTGTTTGTGGCGCTTGTGGAGGAAATAATTTTGGATTTACAACCACTACAGGTGTTTGGTCTCCCAGTAATCCAAGTCCCAATTGTAATTTAGCTGTTTTTAAGTTCGAATTGAATCAAATTGAGGCAATTGTTAGCCAACCAGCACCTTTAATTTGTATGCCTGCACCTGTTATTTTTTCAAATAATAGTTCAAATGGAAATACATTCTTTTGGGATTTTGGTGATAATACAACTTCTACACAAGTTAATCCATCACACGCATATCAAGGTGCTGGAACTTATGATGTTGTTCTAATTGTTTCCGATTCAAGTGGATGTTTTTCGGCTGATACTACAACATTTCAGATTAACATCGGAGATTTCAATGGTCAAGTTACTGCACCAAATGCTGCCATTTGCCCAGGATCAACATATCAATTTGATGCTTCAGGAGGTTCCACTTATCAATGGTCACCTTCGCAGTTTTTAAATAATGCAAATATTGCAAATCCCATCGCAACAATTACGGAGACTACCATTTTTACGGTTATTATTTCAGACAGTTGTGGAAGTGATACACTGAGTATCACCTTGCAAGTTTTAGAAGGTGGGTCCAATGCTGCTGCAGACACCACGATATGTTTAGGAAATAGTGTGCCTATTTTTGCAAGTGGTGGCTCAACGTATGTATGGACGCCAAGTTTGGGATTAGATAATCCAAATACTGCGACACCGATAGCTACGCCTACTCAAACAACAGTTTACAGTTGTACAATCACTTCAGCATCGGGATGTACTTTCAACGAGCAAGTAGAAATTGTTGTTGTTTTGACTCCCCCTGATCCTCAAATTCCTGATTCTGTTAAAATTTGCTCTGGAGAAATTGAAGAGGTTAATGTTTCTGGCGCCGATATCTTTGAATGGTCACCGAATATAAGTATTAGTACCACTAGTGGTCCAACGGTTTCAGTATATCCGGCCAGTGATATGTATTACTATTGTGATTTTATAAACGCGTGTGGTGCTATAAGAGACAGCGTTTTAATTGACATTGTTGCACCGAATATCAGTGCCGGTTTTGATACCATTATTTGTCCAGGGAACAGTGCGAATTTATTTGCCTTTGGTGGTATTTCATATGTTTGGAGTCCCGCAAATACATTGAGCGAAAATTTTGGTGATCAAGTTATAGCTACTCCTTTACAAAATACAACTTACATTGTTACAGGAACTGATATAAATGGTTGTAGCGATACTGCTACTGTTGATGTTAATTTATTTCCGCAGGCTTTTATTCAAACTTCTCCAGATGAATATGCTTTTTTTGGTGATGTGATTCAATTAAGTGCAACAAGCACAACAACTGGAACTTATGTTTGGTCACCCTCTGAATACATAAGTTGTACAGTTTGTGTAAATCCGGTGGCGAATCCAGATAAAAATTTTCAATATGTAGTTACTTATACTGACCAAAATGGTTGTAAAGCTTCCGACAGTGTAAGAATTTTTTATGATGCCATCATCTATGTTCCTAATACTTTTACGCCGCAGGGGAATAATTTTAATGAAGTATTCAAAGCAGTAGGAGGAAATGTAAAGTCTTTCGAAATGAGTATTTTCAATCGATGGGGCGAGTTGATATTTACCATGAACAGTATGGATGAGTCATGGGACGGCACTTATAAAGGATTGCCTTGTCAAGATGGAACTTATGTATGGAAAATAGTTTACACTGATTTTACCAGTAATAAAGAGAAAAAGATGGCAGGCCACATCAATTTACTTCGCTAAAATTATTTGCGAAAGGCTGAAATTCTAATCTCGTTAATTAAATTCCTTTGTGCATCTGCTAATTTAAAAATTGGAACATATCTGCCGTTTCCAATTTTCGCCGCTTCTTTCATTTTAGCTTCATCTTGTAGTAGATTTTTAATCCCAACTACTGATAAATTGATTCCAAAGTTTTGGTGTTTTTCAATCGATTTTTGATAATCATCAGAATTTTTGTTGAAAGCTCCATCCGTAATTACGACAACGATATTTGCTCCATCTTTGATGTATCCAATAACTGCTTGTTCAAAACCAAGTTTGATCCCATCGCCACCTGCTGTTCCTCCACCAGGCCTGATTTTTTCTATTGGTTTTTTGATAAAATCTTTTTCGCTTCCAGCAGTTGGAGGAACCAACACTTTAGCAGTTGATGAATAAGTTACGATTGACATTTTATCCTCAGGGCGCAAATAGTTAGTCAATTGAAATAGAGAATATTTCATTAATTCTAATTTATCACCTTGCAACATGGAAGAAGATTTATCCAAAACAAATACAACATTGATTGGCTTGAAATATTTTGAATCAAAATTGTCAAATGGTATTTGATCGAATTCAACTGAAACAATTTCATTTGATGGAGTGATTGGTTCTTGAGCAACTATTGATTCAATTGTCATTGGTATTTCTTCCATTGCAACGACTTGTGAATCGATTTTCTCCGTTGGTTTTTCAGCAGTTACTGGCTCGATTGGTTTTGTTGGATTTTGAAATTCAACAGGAACAGGCAAGCAATATTTCGGATCTTTACTCAGTTCAAGTACAATGTAATTGCGCTGAAAATTGACATAATTACCTTGCTCTGTTGGAAAATATCCAATATGTGTACTGTAAAAATAGGTGTAACCAAGCGGTATTTTTTCTACAATTTGTCCATTTTTATTAGTTTTCCAATTGCCAATAGGCATTCCATTTTGGATCATTGAAACGGTAGAATTTGACAATGTTTCTCTTGTTTCTTTGTCAATTGTAACGACAGTTAATTTGAAATTAGTTGCATACACAGATGGTTTTGAACCAAAATCAGGGCACGCTTGCATGGCACTCAAATTATTTTCTTCAAATTCCCTAATGTTTCCATTGATTTTGAGAATTGTAGGGGTGAGTTTGTCGCTAGTATAGACTTCAATTTCATAATTGAATTTACCTAGTTTTTTCGAATTTGGTTTTAATCTTATAATTAGTGAACTGTCAGGGTCTATATATTGGCCATTTACCAAATAGGTAACTTCATTTGGCTTTCGCACACTTAAAAGAAATTCTTTCTTTTTACCTGAGTTGGTGATTTTAAAATCAATAAATCTTTCCGAGGTAGCATAGAGCTCGTCAAAGTCATAATTTGTTTTATCAAAAATAATTTGAGTTTGGACATTGAAAATCCAAGTAATTGAAAATAATAAAAGCAGTATATTTTTAAATTTCATGAAACCAAAATAGCAATTATTTTGCCAAATTCGTGTTTGAAATAAAAAGTATAAATTAGAATTACCTGATTGCGGAAATCTTGTGGTGCTCAATAGAGCTATTACCTTCAATAACTTCTAGGATAAATGTATTTCCAATGGTGGGTAAATCTATCTCTGAGATTGAATTGCCATTTTTGGCATCAACAATAGTCGAATACTCTAATTGACCCATAAAATTGTAAATATTTAAAGTTACTTTTTGGTCTGTTTCAAAAACATTTACATTGATTTTAGAATCAGAAGTTGGATTTGGAAAAACAAAGCTGATATTGTTTTTATCCTCAATTTCGATAGATTGTGGCTCAAAAACCTCCATTTCTCCGTTATAGTCTGTTTGTGAAAGTCTATAATAAGAAATTCCTTTGATTGGATTGTTGTCTGTAAATTGATAATCATTTCTGGAAGAACTTGTACCAGCTCCTTTTAACTCGCCAATTTTTTCGAAGTTGATTCCATCAATTGTTCTTTCAATTGTAAAATAATCATTGTCTCTTTCAGAAGCTGTGCTCCAATTTAAAATTACTTTTTTATCCTTTGAAGAGACATCAAAATTCAATAATTCAATAGGAAGAGGACTACCAATTGGAATATTTATTGTTTTTGAGCTTAAGTTTGGTCCGTGAACTTGAATATCAATTTTGTTACAAATTGACTGCAAAGTTAAATTATTTGGATTTCCTCCATGATATGTTGCGGTTGCAGAAGTTACTAAACCTGAACCTCCATTATTTGGTAAATCGAAAAAAGTATTTTGACTACATTTAACATTTCCTTGTAAGGTATATAAGCTTGCAGGAATATTTGTTCCACTAAATGTAATATTGTAATTAAATGAAACATTGTAATTACAACTGTTTGTTTGATAATTCCATTTATTAAGTACGATATTAGAAATCACTACCCTAACAGTGTATCCGTTGGTTGAAGAGGTAGATACTTGACCTTGTGCTAAAAAGTTACTAGTAAAGAACAGATTGAAAATTGTTAGAAGTGCAAAAGTAAATTTCTTCATTTTAAATTGTTGAATGTTAGATTTAAATCTCTGTATTTGTGTTGTTTATCTATTTTTATTTCCGTTTGCGGGGTGCAAAGGTACGCCTTTGATTGTGATATTTTGTTAATGAAGTGTAAATTTTAACTTGTTTGAGCGTTAATAAAAGTTAATAAAAAGTTGTTCAATGCTAGATTTACGAAACCTTCCTCATTTTGGATTTCCGAAATAAAAATTTGAAAGTTTAGATAAAAAAATACCTTGAAGTAAAGCCTTCAAGGTATCGAATCAACATTCATCATCAGTATTGATTCAGGACTTTTATTTTAACGTTTGAAATTTAGGTCATTGGTTTTGTTTACGAAGAGAAAGAAGGTTTTGGATTTCCTAAATAAAAAAAACTGAAATTTGTCTTATGGATTGCAAATTTGGCAATACATAGGATCTTCAAATTTTATTTTTCGGGGGAAGTATTCTTTTATTTCATGTAAACAGTGTTTGCAGTGATAGAGGTAAAATAAAGTTGAATCCGTTGGTAGGTTACAATTTTCACATGGTAAACCTTTTTGCGCTGAGATAATTGAAAATCCTGGCATCAGACATTTGGGGCATGCATTCAAAATTTTTGACACCAACTTTTCAGCGGTATTTTCAATGTTTTTCATTCTTGTAGGATTGTACATCGCCCTCATATCAGTTTCGACATATACTTTTTCGAACTTCTTAGTCATCAACTTGTATTCCGAAATTAGCTTTTCCCAATTGTTAATTCCTTTGACAATTTTTTGGTTATCATTTTGTTCATTTCTTAAAATCACAGCATGATTTGGAAAATCAATTTCCTTGCAAAAGTCTTTCAGTGCAGGAGTAGAATGAACATATTGCCCGTTAAAATTCGTCTCTGTTGATAGTTCCCTAGCAATGATTTCAAGGTCATTTTTTTTGTCGATAAAGATTAAAATTTCCTCATTTGCTTTTGCAAAGAAAATTGAAGGATGAGAACCAAAAGATCCTTCACTTGCTATTCCCAAATCACAATTGTTTTTTTCCATTGCCGCCAAACACTTTTTGCGGACGGTTGTAATTGGATCATCAACTCTTTCTATTTCACCTGTGAAAGTCCCCAAAACATCTGTATCAAAGGATTTATCTACAAAACATTTTACACCCAATTTTTTTTCAAAAATCGGCGCAATTACTTTTTCTTTTGCATGTTTTGTTGCAATAATAAGACTCCTATTTTTAAATAAATTCATCTTACGTTTTGATTGTACGATTTCGTATCATTTGATCAAATGAGCTATTAGATTGAATGATTGGCAAAGAATAAATTGGAATTTCTTCTCCATATTTTTGTCTCACTAAAAGTTCTACCTGAGGAAAAAGCATTGATTTGGTCTGACAAGTGATGACAGTATTTACTGTTTGGACAACACCTTCACTTTCTTTCTTGTAAGAAATATTGTCCTTATCAATTGATGCGTTTGCAATTAATCCTTGTTCCAGAAGTTCATTGACAAGTTCTTTTGCAGGATGATTTTCTTTTAAATAGATGACGATATTGACCATGACTGTATTTTTATTTATTTGTAAATTCTATTTCAATTGAACTGAAAACTTTCAAATTATAATTGTTTCTTTCAGCAAAATGAATGATTTCTAGCAATTTTTTATTGCTTTCATGCAGTTCTTCTAGCCTTTTTTTTGAGCGTTCGATATTTTCACCATTTCGTTCTTCAAGACTAAAGATTTCCAAGTTATGGAAGTTGATTTTGTTTCGAATAATCGTAATCAATACATCGTTTGCTTCCGATGGAGTAAAAATATTATCGATTAAATTGATTGAGTGTTGTGTTCCCATGTTAGTCTAAGTTTATTTCACAATTAAGATTTATATTTTCTTTTCGTTTTTCGATAAATAGTCGTGCTTCAAACAATTCTTTTTGAAGATTTTTGATCCTATTCTCTCTCATTTTAATCTCTTCTTCACCACTTATTTCATTGATTTTTTGTTCATGAAATTGGATTTTAACTTGGATTAACTTGGTTAAAATTTCAATGGTTTCTTTCTCGCTAAAATTTCCGTTTAATAATTGAATTTTCATGTTTTTAGGTTTTAATAATTAAAAATTACTTTATGTATTTTGAACAATCAAGAAATACAAAGGCATTCCGACTGTAATGTTTATGGGGAATGTAACTGCTAGTGCCATTGGTAAAAATAGTCCAGGATTGGCTTTAGGAACTGTTATTTTCATCGCTGCAGGGACTGCTATGTAAGAGGCACTAGCCGCAAGTATGGCAAAGATGAAACGGTTAGCAATGTCATGCGTCACAAATGAACTTAGAAAGGCAAATAAAGAACCGTTTATCAATGGGATAAGCAATGCAAATAGAAAAGGAAACCATCCAAAAGAGAAAAAAGATTTTAATTTTCGACCGCTAGTAATTCCCATATCGAGCAAGAAAATCGCTAAAAACCCTTTGAATAAGTCGTTCGTAAAAGGCTTAATTCCTTCAGCCTGTTTGGCGCTAGCTAGAAAGCCAATCACTAAACTTCCTAGAATAAGTAATACACTACCGTTTGTAAATGAATGTTTTAAAACCTCTCTTTTTTTAATTTGATTTGTCTCTTCTTTGTTATACAATGAAATTAAAATTAAACCGACAATGATTGCAGGCGATTCCATCAATGCCATGATCGCAACCATGTGTCCATGAAGTGCCATTTGTTGCGATTCAAGATAAGAAACAGCGGTCACAAAGGTTACTGCGCTCACTGAACCATATGCAGCCGCAATTGCTCCTGAATCAAAGACACTTAATTTTCGACGCAAAACAAAAAAGGTGTAAAGTGGAATTAGGATGGAAATACTGATTCCAAATGCCATGGACCAGGCAATTTCTGCGGTAAATTTTTCATGAGATAATTCTTGACCACCTTTGAATCCGATGGCGAAAAGCAAATAAAGCGAAATGAATTTGGAAGAATTTGCTGGTATTTCAAGGTCACTTTTAAGTACCACGGCAATTACACCCAAGACAAAAAATAGTAATGCTGGATTGGTTATATTTTCGATTAATAAGTTGAAATTCATAAATTTTATATGTTGTTTTAAGTTTTATCTATTTTTTGAAAATTTTAGTCTCTTGCCATTTGCTATTTCATTAAAATCTCCATGATCGTAAACCAAATTTCCATTCACGAAAGTATGTGTTATCTTACTTTTGAATTCATAGCCCTCAAATGGAGACCAATTGCATTTATATAGAATATTTTCACTACTAACCTTCCAATTTTGCCTCAAGTCAACCAGAACTAAATCTGCGTAATATCCTTCTCGAATATATCCTCTGTTATTCATTCGGTAAATTTCAGCAACATGGTGACTCGTTTTTTCAACTATTTTTTCAAGACTGATTTTTCCTTGATGAAATAATTCTAACATGGCTGGCAAAGCATGTTGAACTAGTGGGCCGCCCGATAAACTTTCGAAATAATTTCCAGATTTTTCATCCACAGTATGCGGTGCGTGGTCAGTAGCAATAATGTCTAATCTATTGTCATTTAATAATTTAATTAATCCTTCTTTGTCGTTTTCAGATTTTATGGCAGGATTCCATTTGATTCGACTGCCTAAATTATCGTAGTCTTTTTCTGAAAACCATAAATGATGAATACATGCTTCAGCCGTAATTCTTTTTTGACCAGCAGGTAAATCATTATCAAATAAAGCTCCTTCAGCTGCAGTAGAAATGTGCAAGAAATGCATGCGTGTGTTGTGTTTTTTTGCAATTTCTAAAACCCTTTTTGTTGCTTGAACGCAAGCTTCTTCGCTTCTAATCAAGGGATGATATTTTGCAGGAATTTCATTTCCAAAAATTTCCTTGTATTGATTGAGATTTCTTTTGATGATTTTATCATCTTCGCAATGAAGTGCAATTAAAGTTTCAGATTTAGAGAAAAGTTCTTCCAAAAAGTCTGGATAATTTGCCAAAATTCCTTCATCGCTGTTAAAGTAAAGACCGTCATCACTTATTCCGCATACATTTTCAACATCTGTCTTGAGTGCTTCTTCCAAGTTATTTTTATTCACGCCCATGAAAAATGAATAGTTTGCCCATGAACTATTTTTCGCAATCGTGAACTTTTCTTCTAATAATTCTTGCGTCAGTGTGTTAGGGAAGGTGTTGGGCATTTCCATGAAGGAAGTAATTCCTCCAGCAACTGCAGCTCTTGATTCAGAATGAATGGTGCCTTTTCTTGCAAATCCTGGTTCTCTAAAATGTACTTGATCATCTATCATTCCCGGAATTAAATGCAAACCATCAGCATTAATTTCTTCATACTTCAGCTGGTTTGGAAGAGAAATTTGCTTTTCGATTTTTTCAATTTTAGCACCGCTCAACAAAACATCTGAAATGTAAATTTTTCCTTCATTTACTATAGTTGCGTTTCTTATTACCGTCCTCATCATTTATTTAGAAATTGCTCTTGATAATCTATCGTTGATTGTTTTTCCAAGACCTTCGTTAGGCATTTTTTGCGCAATAATCAAATCTAAATCATAAAGATCCAGCGTATGAAGTGCATTGTAAAAGTTACTTGCCGCTTCTTTTAAATCTTCACTTGCACTAAGTGTCTCGATTTTATAAACATGCTCTTTTTTTATCTCATTTTTATATTGAAGAATGCCTAATTTTTGACCTTTAAATTTTAAAATTTCTGATTTCAAATCTGTTGTCAGAATTATTTTATTCCTAGGAGAATAGTGTTTGGATAGCATTCCTGGGGCATTGGGCTTGCTGTTTTCATTGTTTTGAATGTGAACTTTTCCCACCACTTTTTCAATTTCTTCGAGTGATATTGCCCCCAAGCGGTAAAGCATAACCTTTTCCTTTTCAAATCCTAGGATAGTCGATTCTAGTCCTAATTTACATGGACCACCATCTAAGATTGCTAGATTTTGTCCAAAGTTCTTTACAACATGCTCAGGATGTGTGGGACTAATGGATTGAAAAGTATTTGCGCTAGGCGCCGCTAGCGGGAAATCAAGATTTTGTAGCAAGCTCAATGTAAGTTTATGATTTGGTACTCTAATCCCAACTGTTTTCTTACCTCCTGTTATTAAATCTGAAATTTCAGATTTCTTTTTTAAAACCAAAGTCAAAGGTCCAGGCCAAAATGTTTCAGCTAATTTCATGGCATCAGCAGGGATGTCATCAGCAATTTGAGTCAAATCATCAATCGACTTAATGTGCACAATTAGCGGATTAAAAAATGGTCTTTTTTTAAGTTCGAAGATTTTCTTTATTGCATTTTCACTGAAAATATTCGCAGCAAGTCCATACACTGTTTCTGTTGGAATGGCTACGATATCTTCTCTTTCGAGTATTTCTTGTGCTATTTTTATGTCTTCGATGAGCATGGTTCAAAATTTTATTGCCTGGACCTTTAACTTTTCAGAATTATTGACCTTGACCTAAAGAAAATGCTGGTTTACCATCAAATGCATATAAGTTTTCTGTTTTGATAACATCAATTTTATATGTAAAAGCATTTTGCAACAATTTGATGATGTCTTCATTTGAAATATTTATTCCATTGCTTGACTTGAATCTACATCTCCAATGATCAGTGCAAAATGTTTCCTCAAAACCAGCAGGCCAAACTTTGATTCCTCGATTTGTAATCATTGTAAGTTCTAATTTTACACTGTTAATTAAATGCATGATTTCAGCCAATTCATCAGGATTGTTGCCAGACCAATGCACAAATAAGTCAACTCCTAAAAGTGATTTTTCAGCTGCTGGCTTTCTTTTGTATTTCGGTAAATTTAATGCAGCTCCATTTGAATAATTTACAGCATTCAGTTTAGCAGGTTTGTTACCCAAATTGGCAATGACTGCGTTTGCAAATTCTTTTGTCCCTACTTTTTCGGTGCTAATTCCCTCTTTAAAAACATCATAAGTATGCGTTCCGTCTTCAATAGTTTTGAGCCAAGCATTTTGAATTTTTTCAGCAACGGTATTTTGTCCGATATGATTCAACATTAGTATTGCACCTTGAATTAATCCTGATGGATTTGCCATGTTTTGTCCTGCTCTTCTAGGTGCAGAACCATGAATTGCTTCAAACATTGCGCAACTTTCTCCAATATTGGCTGAACCTGCCAATCCTACCGAACCAGCTATTTGAGCTGCTATATCAGAAAGTACATCACCGTATAAATTCAATGTAACAATTACATCAAAAACTTCTGGAGTATCGGCCATTTTTGCTGCACCTATATCAATGATCCAATGCTCGTTTTCAATTGTTGGATATTCTTGGGCAATTTCATCAAAAACTTGGTGGAATAGTCCATCAGATTGCTTCATGATATTGTCTTTGGTGAAACAAGTCACCTTTTTTCTTCCATATTGTTTGGCATATTCAAAAGCATAACGAATGATTTTCTCACATCCTGGACGACTGATAATCTTAAGACATTGAACCACTTCATCAGTTTGTTGGTGCTCGATTCCAGCATATAAATCCTCTTCGTTTTCTCTGATGATGACAATGTCCATTTTTGGATGTTTGGTAGAAACAAATGGGTCGTAACTTACGCATGGTCTAACATTTGAATACAATCCCAAGAATTTTCTTGTTGTCACATTCAAGCTTTTATAACCTCCACCTTGAGGAGTTGTGATTGGTGCTTTCAAGAAAACTTTGTTTTTTCTAATGGTTTCCCAAGATTCATCTGCTATACCGGAAGTATTGCCTGATAAGTACACTTTTTCACCTACTTCAATTTCATCAATTTCGATTTCAGCTCCCGCTGCTTTTAAAATTTCTAAGGTGGCATCCATGATTTCCGGACCAATTCCATCACCTTTTGCTACAGTAATTCTTGTCATTTTAATTTAATTTATGATTTATATTGATTTTATTTATTGTCAATTAAAAAAGGCGTTTTCCCGTTCGTCACAATTACTTTAGAGTTTGGGGATTTTGAAAGTTCAGAAAAAGCTTCAATACTTCTAATTTGTATAATTTGCTCCGTTAAACCTTCAGAAAGAATTATTTGTGCATCTCTGGTACCTTTCGCTTCGATGATTATTCTTTCAGCCTCAAGTTTTGCTCTTTGCAAAACAAATTCCATCCGCATTGCATCTTGTTCTGCTTGAAGCTTCTGCTCAATTGAACTCGCCAAACCTGCAGGCAATTGAATACTTTTCATCAAAACAGACTCAACAATAATCCCTTGATCTTGCAGTATTTCTGCCATTTTAACTTGGATTGCTTTTTCAATGTCAGCCCTCATTCCTGAATGCATGTCTTTTGCATAAAATTTGGAACAAACATCAGCCGATGCAGATCTAAAAACATTGGAAATTATTGGTTCAAAATCTAAACCTAGGTTATTGATTAGATCAGGTACTTTATTTTTTTCCAATCGATACAAAATGGAAATTTGTGATGTAATGCTCAAACCTTCTTTGCTCGGTAGGCTGAGAGAAAGTTCTAAATTGTTGGTTCTAATTGAGGCAATTAAAACTTTACTGACAAAAGGATTGTAAACAATACTACCTTGAGTCTTTACATTTTTTGATAATTTCCCTAGCGTTTGCTTAATGCCAACCTCTCCCGGTCTAACAACAGCACATCCAGCTAAGATTAGAAGTGGACTGATGTAAATTACTAAGTTTTTCATGATAATTTTTTTACACAAAGATTGTGACTATTAATTATATATTTTTATTTATATTTGTTATGAATAGCATTAAAATAATTTATGAATTATACTTTACACCAACTTCATGTTTTTCTAAAAGTTTCTCAAACAAAAAGTATCACTAAAGCTGCAGAGGAATTACATTTGACTCAGCCAGCAGTTTCGATACAGATCAAAAATTTTCAGGATCAATTTCCAATTCCTTTGACTGAAGTAATTGGAAGGAAAATATATATTACTGATTTTGGTAAAGAAATAGCCTTGGCTGCCGAAAACATCCTCAATGAAGTATATGCGATCAATTACAAAGCGTTAATCCATCAAGGAGAACTTTCTGGAAAATTGAGGATTTCGTCGGTTTCAACTGGCAAGTATGTTATGCCTTATTTTTTGACAGATTTTTTGCAACTCAACGTTGGAGTTGAGCTAAATTTAGATGTGACAAATAAGTCTAAAGTAATGGAAAGTTTGATTAACAATGAGGTTGATTTTGCTTTGGTTTCAGTGATTCCAGATAACTTAATGATTGAAAAAATTGAACTTTTATCGAACAAGCTTTTTTTGGTTGCAGATTCTAAAAGAAAATTTTTGAAGAAGCAGTATGACCATTCCATCTTTGAGAATACGCCATTGATCTACCGTGAGCCAGGTTCAGGAACAAGGATGACGATGGAAAATTACCTAAAGCAAAATGCTATTTATACGAGTAAAAAAATGGAATTAACTTCTAATGAAGCAGTAAAGCAAGCAATTCTCGCAGGTTTAGGAATGTCAATCATGCCTTTAATTGGAATCAAAAATGAATTAAAAAATGGAGATTTACAGATAGTTCCAGTAAAAGGGTTTCCGATTACAAGCACTTGGAATTTGATTTGGTTGAAGCATAAAAACTTCTCACCAGCTGCTGCTGCATTTGTGAAATTTATTCAAGAAGCTAAATATCAAATCGTCAGAGAGAAATTTGATTGGTATGAGCATTATTAGGTTCTAAAGTTTATTCCCCTAAAATACCCAATGCAAATTTTTCAGTCAGTGCTGATTTTTTTGTTTTTGCTGCGTATTCCAAATATTTTGATTGTGCTGACAGATAACTTATTTCTCTGGCATTGATTAAGAAAAGGGAGCTTTCACCTAAATCGAATAAACTTCTTTCAGCTGCAGATAGTTGCTTGTAATTATCTGCAACCAATAAACTTGTTTGAGCTTGGTTGACGTGAGTTGTCCATTCATTTCGATTTTGAATTTGTTTGGTTCTCAAATCTCGCTGTTTTTGTTGAATTTCAATTTGCGTATTTTCTATTTTGAAATTCGAAATTTGTAGTGATGAACGTTCTTTTCTCAATAAAATTGGCATGTAAAGCGTTGCTCCCCATTTGTAATTAGAAAAAGAGAGCTGAGTTGAAACTAAGTTTTCTGCTGGTTGTAATAAATTATAATTCACGGTCAACTGCGGTTTTAACATTTCGATTTTCAGCTTTCTCTCAATTACTAAATCTTTCAATTTTAAATCGTACCAAGTCAACATTGGGTGCTGATTTTCTGTATTATTCAGCAAAGAAATTGGAGCCTCCATTTCTAATTTTTCGGGTTTGATACTATCCTCCAAACTCAAGGGAAGCATTCCTTTTTCCCATAAATAATTTTCAACAGACAATTTCGCATTTTTCGCATTTAATTTGCGTTGTTCCACATCTAAAATCCGATTGAAGTATTGTGCCGATGCTTCTATCGTATCAACCGCGGCTCTTTCACCTACTTGAAAATTAGTGCGCATTTGTTGTAACCTCATTTCTGCTAAATTGGCTCCTTCAATGGCTAAAATTAATTGGGCTTCTTGCTCCTGCCAATAAATAAATACTTGTCCCGCCTCATACAATAAACTATTTAAAGTCAACGTTTTTTCAACCTGTGATTGACTGAAGGTTACTTGCGCTCTTTTAAGTTGCGTTCTTCTTTCATCGGTAAATAATCCACGACCAATTGGTACTTCAAAGCCGGCATAAGTTAAACCACCTGCTGGAATTCTGTTTTCAGGATTCAAGTAATCGCCTTTATTAAAATCTCCTGCTAGTTTTAAATCTACACCAATTCGGGTGGGAATTTTCACACCAGAACTGATGGTACTATAGTATGTTTTTCCCTCGTAATATTTTTGATCAATTCCTCCAAAAAGCACAGGGTCAAAAGCACCTTTAGACATGCGTATTGTTTGTTCAGCCAATTCGATATTGTTTGATGCAACCAACGCAATGGGATGATTTTCCTTTACATGTTGCAAAAAATCTTTCTGTGTCAACACACTGAGCGTATCTTGCGAATGAGCAATTCCTAAACTGACTAAGAAGATTAAAATCAATAACTTTTTCATTTTTTGACAGCTTTTGTTTTAGGTGTATAGTAGTTTGGTGGAAAACCATTAATTTTTCGCCACAATTCATACCAAATCGGAACATCTTTTAATAACGTCATACTTTGGACTGCTACACCAAGTCGCAAACCTTTTGGCCATTTGTGAACTGTTGTGTCTGGTTCGACCAGGACCCTATATTTTCCATTTGAGCCGATGTAATTGTCTATCGCAAAAATCTTTCCTCCATAGGTACCATAACTCACATTTGGCCATCCAGAGAATACAATTGCAGGCCATCCATCAAATTGTATCCGTACTTTGTTACCCACGTGTACAAGCGGCAAGTCAATCGGTTCCACGAATATTTCAACAGCTAAATCAGTCAATGTGGGTACAATACTCACCAAGGGACTTCCTTCTTTCACTGTTTCACCAACCCCATTTTTTAAAGCTTGAGAAACAAATCCATCTTGCGGCGCGGTAACATAGTAGAATCCTGATCTAATTGAATAGTTGGAAACTTGATTTTGCATTTTTGTTACTGTTGCTTCTGTATCAAAAAGGCTCGACAATGCGCTTGATTTTTCTGATTCACTCTTTGCAATTTTGTCTCTGTAATCTGCATCAATTGAATTTAGTTCTGTTTTAGCATTGATTAATTCATTTCGTGAAGTCAACAACTTGTTTTCCAAGCTGACAACTTTAGCTTCCATTTCTTGCACTTTCAAACGTTTGTTTTCCAAATCAGTCAATGATTTCAAACCTTGTTTTGATAATTCTTCCGTTCGATTGTATTGTTTAATAGCAATTTCTAGTTGTTTGGAATTGGCCTGGTAATCCATGCTGTCAGAAATCACTTTTAATTTTCCTTGTTTAATCTTATTGGTTGCTTGAGCTAATTTTGCAATACGGCTATCAATCAATGCATCAATCTGACCATCAAGTGCTTTGACTTTAGCCATATAGGAACCAGCACTACTTTCTTTTGCTCTCATTTGAGATTCTGTTCTTTGAATCAAATTCGGATCCATATATTCAGATTTAACCTCCGCCAAGTGCACAATTGTGTCTCCCTTTTTTACAAATTGACCTTCTTGTACATACCATTTCACAATTCTTCCTCCGATAACTGATTGGATCGTTTGAGGACGATTATTTTGATTCAGCGATGTAACATTACCCTTTGAAGTAATATTTTGGGTCCAAGGAAGCAGCAATATTGTGACCAATACAAGAAAAGAAATCAAAAGTATTTTAACTGCTCTTTTTGGCGATTTTTTTCTATTCAACATTTGAACAGAAGTATATTGTTGGAATTTTTTCATGTCTTAAAATTTTATTTCATCAAATTGAACTGTTTTCCAATTAGCAAGTATTTTTTCATTACTTGCGCACAATATGGTTGTATTTTTATAATTAGCCTGAATGCTTTGAATAATCTCTGTTTGTTCCGCTGCATTGAATGTAGAACCGTGGAATGAGATAAGCAAAAGTGCGGGAGAAGACACAATTGCCTTTGCAATCAAAATTTTTTCCCTTTCTGCCTCCGAAATCACTTTGTTTGCCTTGGAAAGATAGAAATTATAACCTTCCGCTTTCTGGTTGACAAAGTATCCAATATTCATAGTTTCTATTGCTTTTTCTAAGTCTTTGATTGTAAGTTCTTCTCTTGACATTAATATGTTGTCAATTACTGTTCCATCAAAAAGTTGTGTATTGTGAGAGAACCAGCTAAACTGCTGTAAATTCGCTGCTAATCTCTCAGAATCTGGGATTATTTTATTCCATCTCGGTTTTGTTTTTAGCGAAATGGAAGGATCAATTAGTTCTTGAAATAGCTTAACAATTTCTTGTTGATGTCCTCCGTTGATAAAGACAGATTCATGTTCATTTATGGCAAATATCGGTCTAATATTGGCCTCCGCCGTGCTTACCATTTCAATTGGAAACAAGGAATCAGCGTCGGGTCCTTTTTCCGATTCTTCAAACGTAATTGGAATATCTGTTATTTGCCCTAATTTTTCAAGCGCTGTAAAAACGTCATACAATGTTTCTAAGGTCTGAATTATTTTTTCAATGGCACTTAGAATTAAAATTATAAGTACTTCTGCAGCAACGAACTGTCCAAGATTCATTTGCTGGTCAATCACTAGATATCCTCCAAGTCCCAATAATGATGCAACGATTACTGATTTTAGTGCAATCATCCAAATGAATTGTTTCCACAAAATCTTGAAGTGACTTTCTCTGCTTGCTATGTATTCCTGAACATCATGATCTATTCGATTTAATGCATGTGGACTGTTCGGAGTTAATCTGAAACTCCAATTCGTTTTTGCTATTTCCTGAAGCCAATAAGCTATCTTATACTTGTATTTCGATTCGTTTAAGCTTGTTTGGAATCCTCTTTTGATAATCGGTTTGAAGACTACTAAAACTATGATAACCAAAGATACTCCGAAAGCAATGTAGAATGGATGGTAGAATGCAAGAACTAAAAGACTAAAAAAGATTTGAAGAAAAGCTGTTGAGAATTCTAAAAGAACTTTGGAGACACCTTTCTGAAGTGTGATTACATCAAAAAATCTGTTCATCATTTCAGTTGGTATTTTGCCTTTCAAATACTCCCGATCTAATCTCGGAAAACGATATGCAAAATTGAACGAATATCGGGTGAATATGCGCTGCTGTATATTTTCAGTTATACGTAATTGCATGATTTGCAAAACACCTGTAAGTATCACGCCACAAATTACCAATATGACCAAAATCACCCAAGAAGTTGTGATTTCACCACCCTGTATAAAATGGATCACTGATTGAATTCCGAGTGGTAAGCTTAAACTTACGATTCCACTAAAAATTGCATAGATGTAAAGTTGTGATACTTCTCTTTTGTCAAGTTTTAAAAGTTCACCTAGTCTTTTCCAAGGTGATTCAGTTGCTTTGCCCATTATTTTTATTTTGAGAAATTAATATATTAAGAAATTCAATGAAAAAATTTTCAACATTGTCTTGATCTTGTTGCTTATCAGTTAGTCTTGGTAAATGGTCTGCGAAAAAATGCTGAATATGTGCCCCTTCTACCAAAGTTGTGACTAACATTTTAGAATAAGGATAATTCGGCATTATTTCTTGAATCCAACCACCTAATTTAGCAACTAAATTTTTGTAATTATCAAATGCGCCATTTTTGTTTACATCGTCCACTTTTTTATTGAGAATCGATTTAATACCCTCGTGTTCGATGATTCTTTTTAGTTTCAGTTCATCCACAAAAGTATAAATATCGTTTGCGTTTTTTTTCTCGATCAACATTTTAATTGCTTTGAAAAGTTTCTCTTCTGTTCCTTCGATGTGCAAAGTTTCCACATGAATTTGATATTCGATTTTACCCCAATACCAGGCATACAAAAACATCAATAATTGATGCTTATTTTCAAAATAACGATAAACAGAAGCTTCTGTGGAATTGATTTTTTGCGCTAACTTTTTAAAAGTAAATGCTTCAAAACCGATTTCATCAATCAATTCAATGCTGTTTTGCATGATTAAGACACCCAGTTTTGTTTCCTGCGGGTCTTTTAGACACGTACAATTCGGTATTGTTAACTTAATTTGTAAAAACATAAAATGATAGCTTTACTATTATATACAAATGTAAAGCATTTATGTTTGATTATTTTGCTATTTTTTATTAAAGTAGTCTAAAAAATGTTAAAACTTCTCGTTTTATCCAAAATGAGATATCAAATGTTAGTAGAATTAGCTTGATTAAAAATCAGTAGGTAACTACATTTATTCTGTTGCATTCAAATATTTCTTATAAGTCTCCACCGCCAAAACACGGGCAATTTTGTGATCAACAATTGGTTTTGGATAAGCATCTGTCCCCAATTCTGGAACCCATTTTTTTGTGTAAATCAATTGTTTATCGAATTTTTCTAGTTGTAAATCTGGACTAAATACACGGAAATAGGGTGCTGCATCACATCCGCAACCTGCTGCCCATTGCCAACCACCGGCATTACTTGCCAATTCAAAATCTAATAATTTTTCAGCGAAGTAACTCGCACCCCAACGCCAATCTATGAGTAAATGTTTGGTCAAGAAACTGGCTACAAGCATTCGTACACGGTTGTGCATAAATCCAGTTGCGTTTAACTCGCGCATACCAGCATCTACAAGCGGATAACCAGTTTTTCCTTCACACCAACTTTTGAATTGCTTTTCATCGTTTCGCCAAATAATTCTGTCATAATCTTTTTTAAAAGCATCACTTCCAGAATAGGGAAAATGAAAAATGATCATCTGATAAAAATCTCTCCAAATCAATTCATTGAAAAATTTTTCATTGGTTTCTGAAGCTACACCGGCCAATTTGCGGATGCTAATTGTTCCAAAACGCAAATGTAAACTCAAACGAGTTGTACCCAAAACCGAAGGGATATCTCTTGTTTCATGGTAATTTCGGATGATTTTTTGCGCAATTTTTATGGATGGAAATTCAACCGTTTGAATTCCATCAAATCCCATTGATAACAAAGTTGGAATTTTATTTTCAGCTTGAATATCAGTCAGATTTTGAGCGTATTTTTCTGTAGGATAAGATTTCAAATAAAAATCACTTAATTTTTCTTTCCATTTCCGCATGTAAGGTGTGAAAATAGTATAGGGTTTATCATCAGGCTTAAGGACTTCATTTTTCTCGAAAATCACATGGTCTTTCGAACCTTTGAATTCGATATTTAATTTTGTCAGTTGGTCAAAAATGTTTTTGTCCCGCGTAATCGCAAGTGGCTCGTAATCACGGTTTGTGAAAACTGTTTTTGCTTCAAATTTACTTGCTATTTCAGGAATAATTTCGATTGGATTACCGTAATAGACATGTAAATCTGAGCCTAAATTTCTATATTCAGTTTTTAGATTTTCGATTGTTTGGTGAATGAAAATGACTCGCTGATCTGCGCTTTGCAGTTTATGGAGAATAGTTTCATCAAATACGAAAACGGGAATCACTTTTCCGCCGCTTTTCAATGCTCGGAATAAACCGGCATTATCGTCTATTCTTAAATCTCTGCGGTGCCAAAAAAGGACATTTTCCATAAAAATTAGCGCTTATCGAATTTATTTTCCGTCGTAGAAAACACTATTTCTGTCAGTTTCCCATAGTCTTACTTCCAAACCATATCTTGAATCCAATTTTGCACGCAATTTATTCCAAATTACGACAGCGATGTTTTCAACTGTAGGAATTAAATCTTTGAATTCTGGTCTGTCTAAGTTTAGGTTTCTGTGGTCAAATGCTTCTAAAACTTCCTCGTTGATGAGGTCACTTAAGATTTTTAAGTCGATTAAATAGCCAGTTTCTTGATCAATTTCTCCTTCAATCCAAGTTTCAAGTACGTAATTATGTCCATGAAAATTTGGATTGTTGCATTTCCCAAAAATTAATTCATTTTTGGCATCGTCAAATGTTGGATTGTAAAGTCGGTGAGCGGCATTAAATGTTTCTCTTCTGCAAACTTTCATGTGGAGTTTTTTAGGGGTGAAAGTAAATTTATTGTTCAATAATAGAACTTATGGTTTGATCTGATCTTCGTAATTTTGAATGATTTCTTTGAACCAAAAAGTAAATGTTGTTGGTTTTTCGTCAATTTCTTTTTTTAGCTCGGGCAATGAAATCCATCTGTAGTCATTAACTTCATCAGGATTTGGACTTGGATTTTCATTGAATTTCCCAATCAAAACATGGTCTAGTTCGTTTTCAATCAGCTGATTTTCAAGTTCTACTTTATAAATAAAGTGGAATTTTTGTTCAAGTTGGCAATCAAAGCCCATTTCTTCCTTTAATCTTCGATGAGCTGCTTCAATTACAGTTTCTCCCATTTTTGGATGTGAACAACAAGTGTTTGTCCAGAGACCTTCGGAATGATATTTTCCGAATGCTCGTTGGTGAATTAAGATTTGGTTTTGATTGTTCCAAACAATGATAGAAAATGCACGATGCAAAAGACCTTTTTGATGTGCTTCGAGTTTACCGATACTGCCAATATTTTCATCATTTTCGTTCACAAGGACGATAATATCTTCTATCATTTCCTAGATCATGTTGAGATTATGTCTCAAATATGAAAATACAAACAAACTGTATTTCTTATTATTTGGAATACGAACTCTTTCATTTAAGATTGTTTGGGCAGATGTTGATTTGATTTTTGTAAATAATTTGTAATAATAAATGTAAGCCATATAAACTCCAAATCTTGCATCTTTGGGAAGTTGAATAATACCTTGGTATCCTTCATGAAAGTCTTTGGCAATATCTTCTTCAATTTCTTTCTTAACCTTAGAGGTAAATTCGTCCATATTTATTCCAGGAAAATATGTTCTTCCTAATTCATGATAGTCTGCCTTTAGGTCTCGCAAGAAATTGATTTTCTGAAAAGCGGAACCAAGTTTCATTGCCGAATCCTTCAGTTTCTCGTAAGCTGTTTCATCTCCTCTTACAAATATTTTGAGACACATTAGACCCACCACCTCTGCTGATCCTAAAATGTACTGCTCATATTTTCCTTGATCAAAAGTTGCTTTTTCTGATTCCAAATCCATTTCCATACTCGCAAGAAATGTATCAATTAAATCAAGCGGAATGTTGTATTTATTTACAGCCCATTGAAAACTATTTAAAATTGGATTCAAAGAGATTCCTTTGTCGATGGCTTCGTAAGTTTGCTTTTTGAAATCTGCCAATAAATCAGCTTTATCATAGTTGTGAAACGAATCTACGATTTCATCGGCAAAACGAACAAATCCATAAACCGCGTAAATGGGTTTTTGCAAATCCTTTTTCAGAAAACTGATTCCTAAAGAAAATGAAGTACTGTACTTTTTTGTAGTCAAAGTACTCATTTCATGGGAAAGATTGTCAAATATGTTTTTCATTCGTGTGCAGTTTGTTCAGCTAATTTAACTCTAACAATTGATTTGAGTAATTGTTTAATGATTTATTAACTTCTTAATTATTTTTTTCTATTTCACGTAAAACTTCTTTTGCAACCACTTCTCCTGAGATAATTGAAGGTGGTACGCCGGGACCAGGCACAGTAAGTTGCCCTGTGTAAAATAAGTTTTTTAAATTTTTATTTTTCAAACTTGGTTTCAAAATCGCTGTTTGCATTAACGTGTTTGCCAAGCCATAAGCATTTCCTTTAAAAGCGTGATAATCTTTTTTAAAGTCATCGATGCAATAGCTTCTTTGATATACAATGTGCTCTTTGATAGACGTTTTGGTGTGTTTTTCCAATCTTTCTAGCAGTATATCTAAATATTCTTTGCGTTTTTCTTCTGAATCTTTCAAATTTGGTGCAAGTGGAACCAGCAAAAACAAATTTTCATATCCTTCAGGTGCCACTGACGCGTCAGTTTTAGATGGACAACAAGCGTAAAATAAAGGTGCTTTTGGCCAATCTGGTTTTTCATAAATTTCTACTGCATGCGCTTCAAAAGGTTCATCGAAAAACAAGTTATGATGAAGTAAATTTTCAATTTTTTTGTTCACTCCTAAATAGAATAGGAGTGAGGAAGGTGCCATCGATCTTGAGTCCCAGTACTTTTCAGAATAATTCGCAAAACCGTTAATTAACTTTTTATCTGTATGGTGATAATCTGCACCCGAAACAACATAATCGCTTTCCAATGATTGTGTAGCTGTTTTAGTGTGCGTGATTTTTTTGTTTGTAAATTCAAATCCTGTCACTTCTTGAGAACGTTCGATTTTCACACCTTGCTCTAGGGCAATTTTTTCAAAAGCTTCAATAATATTATACATTCCTCCTTGTGGGTACCAAGTTCCCAATTCGATGTCAGCATAATTCATTAATGAATACAATGCAGGTGTTTTTTGTGGCATTGCTCCCAAAAACAGAATCGGAAATTCGAGCAGTGAATGAATTTTAGGGTTTTTGAAGTATTTTCTGATGTATCCGGAGAATGAGGAAGTAAGATGCATTTTAAACAATCCTTTCAGAATACGCATGTCCGCAAATTCTCCCCATTTTAAACTTGGTTTGTATACCAAATCATTAATTCCTACATCATATTTGTAGGCTGCTTCTGCTAAGAATTTTTTCAATTTTACAGCACTACCTTTTTCTAAACTTTCAAAAAGCGCATAAAATTCATTCAAGTTTGCTGGAATGTCTGTGGTAGAATCATCTTGCCAAAAAACGCGATATGAAGGATCTAATCTAATTAATTCGTAAAAATCAGTACTTGTATGTCCAAATTTCTGGTAAAACTTTTCAAATACTTCCGGCATCCAATACCAACTTGGACCCATATCGAAAACGAAACCATCTGCTTCAAATTTTCTAGCGCGACCACCGATACTGTCATTTTTTTCGAGAATAGTGACATCATGACCAGCTTTCGCGAGAAAACTAGCGGTGGAAAGGCTAGATATACCAGCACCTAATATTGTAATTTTTTTGCTCATTAATTAGCCATGTATTGATATTCTGGAAGTGACTCCATTAATTTTTGTCGTGCAATGAAAATTCTACTTTTCACCGTTCCGATTGGAATTTCCAATTTATCAGCAATTTCTTTGTATTTGAAACCTTCGAAATGCATGTTGAAAGGAACTTTATATTCCTCCCCTAAATTACTTATTTTCGAATTGATTTCTTTGTTTGTTAGCAAATTTAATGCATCTTCTTGATGAACTGCAGTATTTGCAAGCATATCAAACTCCTTGTTCGCATCGAAAATAGTTCCAGATTTTTTCTTTCTGCGGTATTGATTGATAAAAATGTTGCGCATAATTGTGAAAACCCAAGCTTTGAAATTTGTTTGTGCAGCATAATAATCTCTGTAAACAATCGCTTTCAACATCGTTTCTTGAGTTAAATCTTTTGCGTCTTCTTCGTTTCTAGTAAATCCCATCGCAAAAGATGTTAGATGAGATTGCATGTGGATCAATGATTCGTTAAATTCAAGTGTTGACATAATTTTCAATTTTGTTTAACAATTTTACCAAAACATTAAACAGTTTTGTTCAACAAAATAAAGCAAACATTAAACAAAACGCAAGCTTTTTATGATTTATTTTCAAATTATTTTCTTTCAACTGTATAATTAATTGTTTATTTTCGTTTGTAATTATATGATTTAAAGTTGTTTGTGTGTTTTGTTGAATTTTAAATTTACCAGTTTATTTTTTTTGACTAATTTCAAAAAACCATTCCAGCACTTTTTTTGTTTAACGTTTATGATAAAAAATCAATTTTTGACAATTGCCAAGAAATATAAAGAAGTCATTTTAATTTCTATTCTGGTTATATTTTATACTGTTGGCATTTTTGGTTTAACGAATGAAACCACAAGAGATTTATTTTTACCAATGAGTTTTATGAACTTGTTGTTGTCATTTGCGATTATGATCCTCAGTCGAAAAACCAATAAGTTATATTTTATTCTATTTCTTTCATTGACCTTTCTAGTTGGAATGACTGCAGAATGGATCGGAATTCATACTGGTTATCTTTTTGGAGAGTATTATTACGGCGAAAATTTAGGATTCAAAATGGATGGTGTTCCTTTAATCATTGGGATTAACTGGGGAATTTTGTCAGTTTGTTCTTGTAATGTAACATCCATATTTATCAAAAAATCAATTTGGCTTTCCAGTTTTGTTTCTGCTTTTTTGATGATGTTGCTTGACGTTTTAATCGAACCAGTAGCTATCACGAGTGACTATTGGCATTGGGATTCACTGAATATTCCGTTGTACAACTATTTTTGCTGGTTTGCCGTTGCTTTGCCTTTGCATTTTTTATACTTTAAATGGAAATTAGGCGAACAAAATAAAGTTACAATTGCTTTATTTGGTATATTGGTAATGTTTTTTTCAATTTTAAATTTTTAGGAGTATGTATTGGTGGGGACCTTTTGTAATGTTAGGCGCTTTTTTCGGAATGGAATTTATGGCTTGGGCAACACACAAGTACTTAATGCATGGTGGAATGTGGCATTTTCATGAAGATCACCATGTGGCTGAACCTGGCTTTTTTGAAAGAAATGATGTTTTCTTTTTGATTTATGCCATTCCATCTTGGTTGTGCATCATGTTGGGAATGATTTATGATTTTTATGTGCCAGTTTGGATTGGTTATGGAATTGCTATGTATGGTTTTACCTATTTCATGATTCATGACGTATACATACACAGGAGATTCAAATGGTTAAGAGACATTGATCATCCTTATTTTATGGCAATTCGCAAAGCACACAAAGTACATCATAAACACCAAGGAAAAATGCACGGAGAGTGTTTTGGAATGTTGGTTGTACCTAAAAAATATTACACCGAAGCGAAAGAAACATTCAAAAGAAAATACCAATCATGAGTCTTTATTTTTGGATATTGATTGGCACAATCTCGGGACCGTTTTTCTTGAGTTTTGATAAAAAAGTTCATTTTTATAAGTTTTGGAAATATTTATTGCCTGCAACCATTGCAGTTGCGGTTTTCTTTTTAATTTGGGATGAATATTTCACACAACTGGAAATTTGGGGTTTCACTTCGCGTTATTTGCAAGGAATTTATCTAGGACATTTGCCATTGGAAGAGTGTTTGTTCTTCATTTTAGTTCCATATGCCTGCATGTTTATCCACGAAGTTTTGAAAGCCTACTTTCCAAAAATTACTTTGAGGAAATTTGCACATTTCTTTGCTTTTGGATTCACTTTATTGGGATTGATTTTAGGTTTGATGTATTTCAAGCAAGCATACACTGCCTCAGCTTGCATCATTTCAGCATTGTTGACCATTGGAATATATTATATCAAAAAAGTACAGTGGTATGGTAACTTTGTTTTCACATTTTTAGTTGCCATCATTCCTTTTTTAGTAGTTAACGGTATTTTGACAGGAAGTTTTACAGATGATCCAGTTGTTTGGTACAATGAAAATCACATCATTGGTATTCGTATTTTTACAATTCCGATGGAGGATATTTTTTATAATTATTGCATGTTATTTCCCATTACTGCCATTTATGAATGGTTGAAAAACAGGAAGATAAAAGCTTAAAACCAAACGGTTAAATTCCCGATCAATAAATTATCGAAATTTTTATAATTGGAATTGGAACTGAAAATTTTGCTTTCGGAGTAAAAGAAACGATTTTCAATTCTAAATAGCGCGTGGCTAGAAATCTGTAAATTGTAGGCAAGACTCATACTGGCAGCACTGAATTTATTTTGGTTGTTTAACGGTTGAATTATAGTTGTTTGTTGGTCAGTAAAATATTCAATTCTTCCGGAGAAAAAAGCATTTTTCTTAGTATAAAAGGCGGCCGTAAAATTTGCTTGAGCCCAAATTTGATTTTTATTTTTGGAGTTAAATTGGGCAACTTCCTGGTTACCTATGTAGGCACAAGTTGTAAAACCCCATCTTTCATTTGGTTTGTAGACCATGTAAAAATCTGTAAAATATCGAACTCTGTATTGCGAAAAGTAATTTGAAGATTCATTTCCAATATAAGTATCCCAATTGAGTAGGACTTTTTTGTTTGGCCGATATTCCAACTGACTTCCAAAAGAAAGAAAGCGATTATTGTCTTGAATTTGTTGCCAACCATTAATTAAGTATCCGTATACATTTAGTTTTGGAGTGATTGGAATTGAAATTTTGATACCAGAAAGATAATAAGGAACATTTTCTGCTGCAAATGATCTTGTGTACATCAAGTGATCTTTTGAAATGGCGGATTCATTGGTGTATGGCGATCCTAATATTCCAGCATCTATCCAAATTTCACGCTTTTTCGAAATTTTTACACCCACATTGGCTTCAACCAAATTTCTACCTGTTCCCTTTTCATTGACATAATTCTCATTCATATAAGTTCCAAACCCTGGAACTAAGTGGGCACGAACACGGTTGTTTTTGTATTTGATGTCCAAATAAGCCAAATTGATATTAAACTCATTATGTCGAGATGAACTTACCGCATAATCTCGGTCTTTTGAATTTGGTCTGTTAAAATCATAACCATAATAAGCATCAACTAATCCGCCGATTGAAATTTGACCATTTTCAAGAGAATCATAAGAATCGGAAATTCCTGGATTAACAATTTGAGCAAAGGAAGAAACTGAAAGCAGAAATGACAAAAATAGGGTATAATAAAATTTTTTATTCATCTGATTCCAATCTAATTTTCAATTACATTTCTCTATGGAGCAACATGTCTGCCAAGTCTTTTAAAGGCTTTTTGTTTGATTCAGATACATTGATTTGATTCAAGGCCTTTAACGCGATAACATAATGTTCGTCCATCATTGCTCTTGCAGCTTCTCTAATACCTAGTTTTTCAAACAACTTGCGCGTTGAATCTATTTTGAGATCTTGATTTGTTTCACTTTTTAATTGATTTAAGGCTTCTTTTTCAGCAACATTTGCTAACTCGTATGCCTTCAGTAAAAGCAACGTTTTTTTATTTGCCAAAACATCGCCACCAACTTGCTTCCCAAATTTTTCCGGATCAGCATATAAATCTAAAATGTCGTCTTGAATTTGGAAAGCAATCCCGATATGTTCCCCAAAAGTATAAATCAATTCTTGATCATCTTTTTTTGCTTCTGCAACAACTGCTCCCATTTCCAAAGCGCAACCCAATAAAACCGATGTTTTTAAACGAATCATTTCGATATATTCTGTTATGGAAACATTGTTTCTAGTTTCAAAATCCATGTCCATTTGTTGTCCTTCGCAAACTTCAATGGCTGTTCGATTGAAAATCTCTAATAATCTTGGCAAAACTTGGGCATCCTGCTTGCAAATTTCCTGATATGCTTTTACAAGAAGTACGTCACCAGATAAAATCGCGATGTTTGTGTTCCATTTGGTGTGTACAGTTGGTTGTTTTCTGCGCAAAGGTGCTTCATCCATGATATCATCATGAATCAAAGAAAAATTGTGAAAGATTTCAATGGCAATTGCTGCATGAATGGCATTTTTTCCGGAAACTTCGAAAAGTTCTGCACCCAACATGGTTAGAATCGGACGCATTCTTTTTCCACCCAATGTGAGAAAATAGCGAAGCGGATCGTACAGATTTGCTGGTTGAGCGGGGAAATCAAACGTTGAAATTTCGTTTTCTAAAAAAGCTGAAAGTTGAGTGATATCTTGCATTAAAATGTTTCCAATTCGATTAATAATTCTTTACAAATGTAACAAGTGATTCAACTTTTTGTTTTCATTTTTATGATTAGCGCTTTTTGATAAACTATGAATCGAGTGTTTCATCTTCTTTGTGCACCTGCAGTGAATCAAGCTCAATGTCCTCCTCTTCATCATAAATTTCAAAGTAAGGTTCTTCAAATGATTTTGTTGTGACAAATTTCTCTAGCGTCAACAATAATGCAGGTAGAATCAATAAATTGGTAACCATTCCAATCAAAATGGTCAAGGAAACAAGAAGTCCAAGTGCTTTTGTGCCACCAAATTGAGAGAAAACGAACATGATAAAACCAAAGAATAAGATAACAGAAGTATAAAAAATACCTAAACCTGTTTCTCTCAAAGATTTGATAATAGTGAATTTCAGGTCCCATTTTTTAGTTTTGAGTTCTTGCCTATACTTGGCTAGAAATAAAATGGCATTGTCAACTGTAATCCCTAATGCAATTCCAAAAACAAGCAGGGTGGAAGGCTTTAAAGGAATTTCAAACCAGCCCATAATTCCTCCAGTAAATAGCAAAGGAATTACATTTGGAATCATTGAAATCACAACCATTCTCCATGATCTAAAAAGAACTGCCATCAATGCGGAGATTGATAATATGGCAAAAATCAAACTTTCAACCAAACTCACAAACAAATATTGTGTTCCTTCAGAAGCCACAACTGAGGTACCGGTGAGGGTCAAGTCATAGTATTCATCATCGATGGCTTTGCGCAAATTTTGATTGAATCCTTTTTTACCAAAGTAAGATTTTATTTTATCGGGATTGGAATCAAATTCTAATTGTTTTTCTTGATTTCCGTTGCTCAAGAGCGCTGTCAAGCCATTGTAGATAGCTGGATAGCCGTAAATGATTGAATCCACATAAGCTTTTTTTCCTTTGATTACTTTGGCATACAATCTTTCGATGTGTTTTTTATCAGGATTCAAGATTTCATCGATTTTGACACGCATCGTATCTACTTTATCTGCTACCTCATAAGAACCTATGTCTTTCATTTGTGTTCGAATACGCAATGTCGTCGTAGCAGTATCAACTAATTCTTTCAAAGATAAATTTCCTCCGTTTGCATTCGACATATCGAATTTATCGATGTACTTTTTCAAACGCAATTTGTCTCTTGTAGAAATGATTTTGTATTCAGCAGGATCATTTCCATAGTAAGCCATGTTGACAACTTTGATGAAATCAACAATCGACAAACTTTTTGAAAATAAAGAATCGCCCGTATATTTATTTTGAATTTCTTCTACTTTTTCAAGCGTTTCTTGTTTGAAAAGTCTACCTTTTTGCTTATAATTGATAGTCATTTCAAAAGGAATCGCACCTCCGAAATTTGCTTCAATGAATTTTAAATCATTTAAGATAGGATCTCCTTTTGGCAGGTCACCAGTAAGATTACCAGTTGCTTTTATCTTGGTCATTCCATAAACGCTGACAGCAATTAAAGCCACAGAACCAATGTAAATCCATTTTCTGTGTTGAGTAACCAATGTTACAACAATTTCAATAAATCCTTGGGAATAAACGCGATCTAAGTGTTTTAAATGTCTTGGTTTCGGTGCTTTTGACAAAGAAGTAATGATTGGAATGATACACAATGAAAGTGCAAAAACGACCATGATATTGAGCGCTGCAATAATTCCAAATTCCGCCAATTTCTCAGAACTAGTGAAAGTGCAAAATCCGATTGCTGTTGTTAGATTTGTTAAGAAAGTTGCTCCACCCACTTTATGAATCATAGTGCTCAATGCACGAATTTTATTGCCGTGATAACGAACTTCTTGGTGATACCTTGTAACCAGAAATACGCAGTTTGGAATTCCAATTACAATAATGAGCGGTGGAATCAATGCCATCATGATGGAAATTCTGAATCCTAACAAACCAATACTTCCCATTGACCAAATCACAGAAATGAAAACGACAATGTTGCAAATCATTACCACTCTGAATGAGCGGAAGAAAATATAAAGTAACAGAGATGAAGCAAATATTGAAAGGGCAATGAAAATGTACATTTCATTGATAATTCTTTTTCCGATGATTATTCTAATATGTGGTAAACCAGCAAAATGTACTTTTCCAAAGTGTTTTTCGTAGGTTGCGGCTAAGTTTTCAATGTCTAAAACGAAGCCCGATTTCTTTTGATCAGCTAAAAATCTTTCATCCAAGCCTATCATCATCAAGGAAACTTTTGCAGAATCATTGTATAATAATTTATCGTAGATAGGATTGTTTTTGATTTCTCTTTCGATTGAATCTATGCTCTTTTCTTTGAATGTTTTGTCAGAGAAAATACGTTTTGCTTCAAATCTACTTTCAGCAACTACGTTTCTGATAGTGAATAATGTAGCTTCCGAGATAACGCTTTCTACACCTTCAAATTGCAGAATTGAATCTCCTAATTCCTTCCATTTTCTGAAATTTCTTTCCGTATATAGTGAGTCGCTATTGATTGCCAAAACTAAAGTTGAGCCATCTTCACCAAATTCCTGCTTGAATTTCAAATAATCCAGTTGAGGCTGAGATTCTTTTGGTAAAGTATTCCCGTACTTGTTGTCAATTTTAAGTCCTGTAACAGCAAAATAACCAAAGAAAACGGTTAAGATGAGTATGATCGCCATGATGAACAAGCGATTTCTTAAAATTACATTACCTATTTTTTGCCACATAATGATCAAAAGTAAAAAACGACAAAGTTAATGAAAAATGCTTAAAATTGCCTATTTAATTAGTGTTTTAAGTCTGTATCCAGCCATTCGAAGAATTCTCGATACCATAGAATTCCATTTTGTGGTGAGGTAATCCAATGTCCTTCCTTAGGAAAAAGCAAGTATTTACTTCGCAAACCTTTAATTTGAGCTGCTTGAAATGCCTGCATCCCTTCACTCTCTGGAACTCTAAAATCCATTCCTCCATGAATCACTAGTATTGGAGTGTCCCAATTTTGTACAAAATTGTGCGGACTATTTTGAGCATAATATTCTTTGTTTTGTACATACCAATATGGACCTTTATTGTCCCAATTTGCGAAAAATAATTCTTCAGTTGTTCCGTACCAACTTTCGAGGTTGAATAACCCACAATGTGAAATGAAAGTTTTGAAACGTCCTTCATGTTTTCCTGCAAGGTAATATACTGAATATCCGCCATATGATGCGCCAACAGCACCCAGTCTTTTGGCATCTACATAAGGTTCTTTTGCAGCATAATCAATTGCTGAAAGGTAATCTTTGATTGATTGTCCACCCCAATCTTTTGAAATATCATTGTTCCATTTTTGACCAAAACCAGGTAAACCTCTTCTATTTGGCGCAACAATCACATATCCATTTGAAGCCATCAATGCCAAATTCCATCGGTAGGAAAAGAATTGGCTCACCATACTTTGCGGCCCGCCTTGACAATAAAGCAATGCTGGATATTTTTTCGAAGCATCAAAATTTGGGGGAAGAACCATCCAAACTAACATTTTTTGACCGTCAGTAGTTTCAATCCATTTTTCTTCTACTTTAGGTAAATTGATATCTTTGAGAATCTCTTTATTCACGAAGGTCAATTGTTTTATCTGTTTGCTTTTGATAGAAACTGAGAAAAGGTCTGTTGGTTCAATCATTGATTGGCGGCAAGCGATTAATTCAGTGGAGTTTAAATCCAAACTAACAAAGTCAAATTGACCGAATGTCAACTGAGTAATAATTTCGGTTTTTAAATCGATAGCGAAAATTTGTTTTGTTCCTTTTATTGGTAC
>JBIKJE010000090.1:0-11538 GCA_044361165.1 Crocinitomicaceae bacterium
GTTGGTTGTCGTTTCAATCTACATCAGAATGAAAATGCACGAATCTCCTCAGTTTACAAAATTGAAAACAGAAGGAAAAGTTTCTAAAAATCCTTTGAAAGAAAGTTTCAGAAATAAAACCAACTTCAAAATGGTCTTGTTGGCTTTGTTTGGCGCAACCATGGGACAGGGTGTGATTTGGTATACAGGTCAATTCTATGCACAATCTTTCTTGGAAAACACATGTAAACTTGGCTTCAATGATTCCCGTTACATTTTACTTTGGGCGATTGCTATGGCAACTCCTTTCTTTGTGATTTTTGGTTCGTGGAGTGACAAAGTCGGAAGAAAATGGATTATGATGACAGGAATGGCGCTGGGAATTATATTTTACAGACCAATTTATCAGCACTTTCTAGACAGCACAGACTACAAAACTTTACAGAAAACAGAATTGGTTTCAACAGGTAAATCGGAAACAAAAATGGAATTGGTCAAGGATTCTAAAGACAGTTTGATGACCGTTAAAACACCCATGGTTTTGAAAAACGATGCTAAATTCATTGAACTACAAAAAACTGTAATTTCTGCTGACGGAAAAAAATCTAAAACTGAAATCACGCAAGTCGATAAAGAATTATCCTCTGGAAATTTCTGGATGTTTGTAGCATTGGTTTTCTTTCAAATCCTTTTGGTGACGATGGTTTACGGTCCGATTGCGGCTTTCTTGGTGGAATTGTTCCCAACCAAAATTCGCTACACTTCAATGTCGTTGCCTTACCACATTGGAAATGGTGTTTTCGGTGGATTGGTTCCGTTCATCGCAACATTGGTTGCAAGTTTCCCTGGTTCTACTCCACTGTCAGGATTGTGGTATCCGATCGGTGTCGCATCTTTGTGCTTGATTATCGGAACAGTTTATTTGAGCAACAAACGACACACAACAGAAGATTAATTTCATTGTAAAACTTTAAAATATAAAAACATGAGCGCAATCAAAAAATTATTAGGCATCGTTTGGATATTATTGGCTCCAACTTCAGTTGTACTAATGTTCATTCAAGCATTTGAAAAAACAAGCGCTGCTACAGAAGGAATTGCAAGAACAAACACGGCACTTCAATGGGGAATTATTTTGTTCATTTTCATCCCAATAAGCATTGGTTTCACCATTTTTGGATTGTATTCACTGAAAGGTGAATACAATCCAGAAGACCTTGAAAGTTAAGAATCCTTTCATTTATTCAAAAAAGTTTAACAAAATCGTAAAATTAAAGGTGTTTTTTTGATTTGATTTCATTAAAAATGACCATTTTTCGGTCAAAAATCTTAATTTTGCAGTAAAATTGCCAAATAGTGATTCAGATACTGGACAAAACATTCGAGACTTACATTTCACCTGAAAAAATTCAGGAAGAGATTAACAACCTTGCGCAAAAAATCAATCAAGATTATGCTGGTAAAGAAGTACTCTTTATTGCGGTTTTGAATGGCTCTTTTATGTTCGCATCTGATATTTTCAAAAAAATCAACATTCCTTGCGAAATTTCTTTTGTGAAAGTTAGCTCTTACAAAGGCACGCAAACTACTGGAAGAGTGGACGAATTAATTGGCTTGAATACAGATATTACCGATAAACACATCGTTATTTTAGAAGATATTGTCGATACGGGAATTACCATCGACAAAATTTTTACGCTACTTAGAGCGCATCAACCGAGTTCAGTAAAAATCGCAACTTTATTGTACAAACCTGACGCGTTCAAAGGAAAGAATGAACCCCATTATGTAGGTTTCACCATTCCGAATGTTTTTGTTGTAGGCTTTGGGCTAGATTACAACGAAAAAGGACGAAATCTTGAAGCAATTTATCAACTAAAGGGCAATGATCCCGCACAATAGGCTATGTTAAATATTGTATTATTTGGTCCTCCAGGAGCAGGAAAAGGAACGCAATCTGAACGTTTAATCGAAAAATACGGATTGGTTCATTTATCAACAGGTGACATTTTTCGCGCCAATATCAAAGGCGAAACCGAATTAGGTCTTTTGGCTAAAAGTTTTATGGATAAAGGTTCTTTGGTTCCTGACGAAGTTACAATCAACATGCTGAAAAGCGAAGTGTTGAAACACGAAAATGCGAAAGGATTTATTTTCGACGGTTTTCCACGCACTAACGCTCAAGCAACGGCATTAGACGAATTATTAAGTTCTTTAAACACTTCCATTACCATGATGTTGGCGCTAGATGTGGAAGAAGATGAATTGAGAGAAAGATTGAAGAAAAGAGCAGAATTCAGTGGTAGACCTGATGACGCCGATCCAGCAATCATCCAAAATAGAATCAACGTTTACAAAAACGAAACAGCTCCCGTGAAAGCTTTTTACGAGGCGCAAAATAAATTTATTTCTATTCAAGGAATTGGTGAAATTGACGAAATTTCAAATCGTCTTTACCAAGCAATTGACAATAGATAATCACAAAAAAATATGGCTTCAGATAACTTCGTAGATTACGTTAAAATTCATTGTGCCTCTGGAAATGGGGGCGGCGGCTCTACGCATTATCGAAGAGAAAAATACATTCCACAAGGTGGTCCAGATGGTGGTGATGGCGGTCGTGGTGGTCACATCATCCTGCGCGGAAATGCACAATTGTGGACTTTGCTCCATTTGAAATTTCACAAACACTCCAAAGCGGGTCACGGTGCCCATGGAACTGGAAATTTGAAAACTGGTTCGCAAGGAGAAGATAAATACATCGAAGTTCCCATCGGAACAATCGCGCGCGACGCGGAGACAGACGAAATTTTATTCGAAATTACCGCTGACAAAGAAGAAGTGATTTTGGTTCCTGGCGGACGAGGTGGAATGGGAAACAACCATTTCAAATCTTCAACCAACCGAGCGCCACAATTTGCGCAACCGGGAGAACCTGGACAAGAAGGCTGGAAAGTGCTAGAATTGAAAGTTTTGGCAGATGTTGGTTTGGTTGGTTTTCCAAATGCTGGAAAAAGTACCTTGCTTTCTGTGTTGAGTTCAGCGAAACCTGAAATCGGAAATTATCCGTTCACCACTTTGCGCCCGAATTTAGGCATCGTTTCTTACCGTGATTACCGTTCTTTTGTGATGGCTGATATTCCTGGAATCATCGAGGGAGCGCATGAAGGAAAAGGCATTGGTTTGCGCTTTTTGAGACACATTGAACGAAATTCTCTATTGCTTTTCATGGTGCCTGCTGATAGCGACAATGTGACCAAGGAATACGAAATTCTGCTTAACGAATTAAGACAATACAATCCAGAATTGTTGCTCAAAGACCGTTTGCTGGCAATTACCAAATCTGACATGTTGGACGACGTGATGAAATCGCAAATGGAAGTAGATTTACCTGCGATTCCTTATCTTTTCATTTCCTCTTTGGCGCAACAAAACTTGGTGGAATTGAAAGACATGATTTGGAAGAAACTCAATGATGAATGATCGAATGGCTTGAATCTGTTGATCGGTCTATCGTTTTAGCCGTAAATTCGATTCACACTCCTTGGCTCGATGAATTGATGTGGCTCGTTTCTGGGAAGTTTTTTTGGATTCCATTTTACTTGTTTTTGCTTTTTTTGGCTTACAAAAAGTACGGCTTCAAAAAATCGATGCTCTTTTTGCTCGTTGCGCTGATTTGCGTTGGTTTGGCGGATTTAATCTCCAGTCAATTAATCAAAAACATCATTGAACGTTACCGTCCTTCGCACCATGCTTTGCTGACAAACAAATTGCATTTCTACGAAATAAAACCCGGCGAATTCTACAAAGGCGGACAATTTGGGTTTGTATCTTCCCACGCAGCCAATTTTTTCGCCATGGCCACATTCATCGGACTTTCGCTGAAAAAATCCTACAAATGGCTTTTTCCAACACTGATTTTTATCGCGGTTTTGGTCAGTTTTTCGAGGTTGTACTTGGGTGTACATTACCTCTCTGACTTAATCGGCGGCGCGCTGATTGGGATATTGGTTTCCTATACCGTTTGGCGAACTTGGTGGCGAGGTTGAAATGAAAGAAAAATAATATTTTTTGCGTTTTTGTTATAATTTTTTACATTTAAGTGAAAATTCATGAATATTTGTTGGAAAAAGACAAACAACAAACTAAGATGTTTTTGACTTTTTATTGTTTGATTTTCTGTGCTTTCTATATCCTATTGAACCAATTGATATGAAATTTATCCTTGCTTTTTGCCTATTTTTAAGTTTGTGCTCTAATGCGCAATTGAAGTATTTTGTAGAATACAACTATTCAATGAAAAGTAGATTAAGAGACATTGATTTTGATGGTAAAGATTTGAATCATTTAGTGTTTAATAACTACATATCAATTGGCATCAAAAAAGACAAAATGCTATACTCATTGGGATCAGGCAGAGAGGATTGGTTTCTATACTTCTTTAGTGATTACCCAATTAAAAATCAAGTTTATAATTACCATTTCCGTACATTTCATATTACTCCTATGATTGAGCGAGAGTTTAAATTACCAAAATCAAACTTTTCTTTTAGATCAGGAGTTGGGTGCAAATTTTATTACTTGAATCAAATGAAAGATTCTTTGTCATTTTCATTTAATCCCCAAATTTTAAATTCGACAAAGCCCTCAGCAATTTCAGTATTAAATCCTTATGCTTCGCAAACAGTAATTAACGGCGTAACCTTTAAAAGCAAGGATGAATATTACTATATCACCAGTGTACCTTATGCACTTACAGCAAATTTTGCAATCCAATATGCTTTCAAAAAATGGGCAATTAAATTACAATACGAACCCACTTTGATGAGGGTAAAAACAAGGAATGCGGCAAATTCCAATCTTAAAAGTTCTGTTTTTTTCTTTTATAACAATATTGGTCTAGGCATAAATTACCCTTTAAATTTTAAAAAGAAAGAAAAAAAGACCAGCATAAGCGAATAAAACTCATAAACAAATCAAATCCATTTTCACTCTTCCAAAGGGATCATTGCCAACTGTAATTTTCCCTTTTTGTCTTTATTTACTACTTTTAGTTCAAGTTTTGACAATATATTTTGATAATATGCTTAAACAATTATTGCTTCTTATTCTTTGCATTTTTGTAAAAACCGCGTCTAGCCAGAATTTGAGTAAGCAAGTTGAAACGGCTAAAAATAATTATTCCATGCACTTTGGTAAATATGAAGAACTAAAGGAATTGAATAATAAAGCATATAAAGTCACTGATAGCTTACGAAAAAACTTACTAGAGTTAGAAGCTTTATACGTTCGGTATTATGATCGAAATCAAGATTTTATTTTAAAATTCAACTATTTGAAATTGCAAACTTATGATTCAACAAAATATGAATCCATACAAGTTTTGCTGAACAATGATAGTAAGACTTTTGTGGAGAAAAAATGCGAGTACAAAACTTTTCTTTCGGCAGAAACCGAATTTCAAATCGTAGAAAAAAGTGAATTGAAAAACCAATTAAAGGAAATCGAATTATTAAATAAAAAAATTGTGGATTACAACGTTTGCTTGACTCAATACCAAGAAAAATATATTGAAGTAAACACTTTTATTCCATTGTTTTACGACTCATTATTGACCTCATATCTTAAACTACGCAACACAAAATTGAAAAACGAAGCGCTATTTGCTGAAGTTGAAAATGATTTCATAAGAAACTACAAGCAGCAAAAATACCCTCAAGAATATTTTCAATTATTTCAACCTCAGTCGTTGGATGAAAATGTAGAAATTTCTGATTTTGATCGCATAGTTACTGAGAACCGAAATTTAAAAAATCAAAAACCTGCGGATAGAAACGCAGAATTTATCGGTGGAAAAGCCGCGCTTGAATCCTTTTTGAAAGAAAATTTAATTCTCCCCACTGTAAATGGAAAGCAACATTTTGCTGGAAAATCAATTGTTTTATTTCAGGTTTCAAAAGAAGGAATTATTAACTCTCCGAAAGTAATTCGAGGTGTGCCTAACTGCGATGCCTGTGACCAAGAAAGTATTAGATTGGTTATGACGATGCCTAAAATGCAAGCAGCAATAAAAAATGGGGAGGCGATAGATTCTTATTACAGTATAATCATTCCTTTCAATGTGGAAGATTAAAGTAAATAAAATCATTTTGTTAAATTTACTTTATTAATTGTTAAATCAAATCCATTTCAATTTTCGATTTGTTTTTCTTGCTACATTTAGCTCATAAATAAGCAAATATGAACGCAAGAATACTTTCTGTCATTTTTCTGATACTGGCTAATGTTGGCGCAATTCAATCACAAACTGTTTCCACACAATTCGGTTCTATCCAAGGAGCACAAAATGGAAATGTGTATCAATTTTTAGGAATTCCTTATGCGAAACCACCTGTCAATAATTTGAGATGGAAGGCACCGGAAAATCCTGCCAATTGGGTAACCACTTTAGCAACAACCAGTTTTGCGCCTGTTTGTCCTCAGAAACTTTTTCAACAAGGCGATACCACTTCGACAATTATTGGAAATGAAGACTGCTTGTATCTCAACGTCTGGACGCCACAAGTGGGCGCGGGTACAAGACCAGTTTTGGTTTTTATTCACGGTGGAGGAAATCAACAAGGAAGCGCGAATGAAGTAAATGGCGGAACGCAAATGTATTTTGGTAAAAACATGGCGGAGCGTGGAGATGCGGTAATCGTAACAATTCAATACAGATTGGGTCCTTTGGGATTTTTAGTTCACCCAGGTTTAGAGCCTGAAAACGCGAATGGGACAGCTGGAAATTATGCCGTTTTGGACCAAATTTTGGCTTTGAAATGGGTACAAAATAACATCGCCAATTTCGGAGGAGATCCTACTAAAGTGATGATTTTTGGTGAAAGTGCTGGCGGAATCAACGTTGGAAACTTACTCACGACGCCTCTTGCCGCTGGATTGTTTCAACGTGCCTGTATTCAAAGTGCGATGCCAGTGGTAAATGCATACAGTGATTCAAAAACCAAAGGAATCAATTATGTTGCAGACTTTACAACCACAGGAAATGACGTTCAAAAAATTGCTTATATGCGCTCATTGCCAAGCGATAGTTTGGTGAAAAATGAAACTTCTCCCCTATCAGGTGGCGCAGTGCAATTGGCATGGCAACCTGTGATCGACAATTTGGTTTTTTCAAATTATCCTTTGCAAACCATTCAAAGTGGCGTTTACAACAAAGTTCCATTGATTATTGGCTCAAACGCAGATGAAATGAGTTTATCTGCACCACAAACTGTGCTTCCAGCGATGGTTACAGCTTTGATAAACGCATCAGTTCCAGCTGCAAATCAAGCGACTGCAACCACTTTGTATCCTCCAGGGTCAAACACAACGCAAGCCAAACAATCTTATATTGGTTTGTTGACGGATTCGCAATTCACTGCAACTACAAGAAGAACAGCGCAATGCGTAAGTCAAAATCAAACTGAACCAGTTTGGAGGTATTTTTTCAGCCACAAACATACTTTGGCAGCACTTGCAAATCTTGGCAGTTACCATGGTATGGAACTTTTTTATGTATTCAACAATTGGGAAAATGCGACTGCAGGATCTGGAATATTATTCAAACCAGCAGACGATTCAGTACAAGTAAATATGCTGAATTATTGGGTCAATTTTGCAAAAACAGGTAATCCAAATGGAACAGATTTGGTCGCTTGGCCTCAATACAACGCATCAACAGATTGCTATTTGGAAATCAAAGCAACTCCTAATGGAAATCAGTGCGGATTGAGAACAGCACAATCAGATTTGTGGGATGACGTTGTAAATTTTGTGCCTTGCACGAGTTCTTTATCATTAGAAGAATTCGAAAACGACGATTTTAAAATCTATCCAAATCCAACGCAAAACATCGTTCACATTGATGCAAAGTCAGGAGAGTTTAAGGTTGCACTATATGATTTTACAGGAAAAAATATCTTTGAAAGCACGAATGCCGAAAGCATTGATTTTGGAAATTTTGCTCCAGGAATTTATTTAATTCAGTTGCAACAAGGTGAAAAAATCTCAACTTTCAAAGTGGTGAAACAAGATTAAAATTAAATTTTTTAGTCTAATTAAATATCGTACATTTGATTAAATGCAACTTCAAAGGTTGTGCTGTTTCTAGCTTATGAAAAATTTGATTGTCTTGCTGATTGTGGGTTCATTTGCAAATTGTTTGCATGCACAAACCACTTTTTTAGTCACTGATGGTGAAGGAATTCCAATTGCAAATGTTGATGTCTTGAGCAGTAAAACAAACATTGGCAAAACCGATAAAGAAGGAATGTTTAAAGTTTCTTCGATCAAAAAAAGTGACACAATTATTTTCAAAAGTGGAAAAGATTATGAAACCTATATCTACGTTGCTACAAAGAGTAATCCAAAAGATCTTCAAGAAATCGAATTGGAAGTAAAAACGATAGAGGAACGATTGGGTTTAGATTTTAATGTTGCTGTTCCTGAACCAGAAAATACTCAAGATGAAGAAAAAATTTATGACTCTCCAGAGGTCCAAGCCTCCTTTCCAGGTGGAAGAGAAAAAATGAATTTATACATTTCAAATGTGCTTCAAAAACCGGCAGAACAGCATGACGAACTTCACTTTTTAAAGTCTTATGTGAAAATGATCGTTGAAAAAGACGGAATGTTATCCAATATTCAAATAGTCAGAGAAGCAAACAATTGTCCTGAATGCGACAAAGAAGCCCTAAGGGTTGTAAAATCAATGCCGAAATTTCAACCAGCAATGAATAACGGTCGAGCAGTCCGTTCTTATTTCATTTTTCCAGTCAAATTTGAATATGACTAACCAATGAAATTAAAATATCCTTGATACTTCGTTTGTGTCTTTTTATCGATGAAAATGTAAAGATAAGTGCCACTTTCAATCAAAGTAGCTGGATCTTTTTTGGTTTTACCTTTAACCGTGCAATTCCAATTTCCCAAGTAAGGAGAAGCTTTAAAAATTTCATTTCCCCATCTATTGTAAATCATTAACTCATTGTCAGGAAACAAGTTTAGATTTGTAATCTCAAAATATGGGTGTTCAGAATTGACTGACACACTTTGACTAAAAATTGGAGTCATCGGTGCAATTTTCTCCTCTCCTGTCTGACCAAACAGATTGAAAGAACAGAAACTCAACAATAAGATGAAAGCGTATTTTGGAAATTTCATTTTTTTAGATTTTAATTTCAAAGTTGTACAATTTCGAGGCAAAAACGTTTAAATTTTAAAAATTAACAAAGACTTAGGAAATAAATTTTAAAAAACAAAATCTAAATCACTTTAAATTAGAATTATATAAGAAATTCTCCTAAATTGAACTAATTATTAAATTTACATAAATTGTTGATAAAGTGGTATAATTTAGTTCTTATTCCAAATTATTTTGAATTATATTTGTCAGCAATAGTTGATGAGGCAAAAGTCTCGAAAAAGTTAAAATTATGTCACAAGAAAAAACAAGATATTCTGACGCTGAATTAGATGAATTTAGAATTTTGATCAACGAAAAGTTGAAAGAAGCGCAAGAAGATTATGATATGTTGAAAAATTCACTTTCAAACAGTGACAATCACGGAACAGACGATACTGCTCGTACTTTCAACATGATGGAAGATGGTTCTGAAACGCTTTCTCGTGAGGAAGTTGCTCAATTGAGTGCACGTCAAGAGAAATTCATTCAAAATTTACAAAGTGCGTTGATGCGCATTCAAAATAAAACGTATGGCATTTGCCGCGTTACAGGAAAATTGATCCAAAAAGAAAGACTTCGTTTGGTACCGCATGCTACTTTAAGCATCGATGCCAAAAACGCTCAAAAATAAAAGTGTGAGAAAAAAATTAATTATTGTAGGGGCTGTCGTGGCCCTTATTTTGTTATTAGACCAACTGATTAAAATATGGGTGAAAACCTCTGTTTCAACCATGGATCAGCCAATCAATTTAATAGGAAATTGGTTCAAAATCGTGTATGTTGAAAACCAAGGAATGGCTTTCGGTACAACTTTTGGATCTGGAATCTGGGGCAAACTGGCCCTAAGTATTTTCAGAATTATCGCTATTGGTGGAATTGGATATTATTGGGTAAAACAAGCCAAAGCAGGTATGAAGATGGAGTTTCTAATTGCTATTGGACTCATTTTTGCGGGTGCAACAGGAAACCTCATTGATTCCATGTTTTACGATTTTATTTTTCCTTTCAAACCTTGTATGTCGTTTAATCAATTGGAGGGTTCTGGTGTTTTTGCCAATTGCGATTTCTACGGAAAAGTAGAAGTGCGTCACGCGGGATTTTTGCTTGGGAATGTAGTCGACATGTTTCAATTTGATTTCACTTGGCCATCTTGGATTCCTTGGTTAGGTGGAAAAGATGTTTTTCCAGCAGTTTGGAACGTTGCAGACGGCTCAATCACTTGCGGCGTCGTGTTGATTTTAATCAGACAAAGAAGTTATTTCCCAAAGAAAAAGAAAAATGAACCTTTGGTTGAAGACAATCCCGAAATCGCGGAAGAAAAAAATGAAACGGAAGTAATTTCCTAAAAATAAAATATTTATGATTCGCTTTAGCTAAATATTTTTTATTCCTTTCCTTAAATTGTAATCCCTGCATTTTATAAGTATCTTTGCAAAAAATTTCAGGAAGAGCCATGAGTGATCCGATCAAACATGAGTGCGGAATAGCACTGTTAAGATTGAAAAAACCCCTTCAATTTTATCTCGAAAAATATGGGACTGCCTTTTACGGTTTGAGTAAACTGCATCTTTTGATGGAGAAACAAATCAACCGCGGACAAGACGGAGCCGGTGTGGCAAATATTAAATTTGACATGCAACCTGGTGAGCGTTACATTTCTCGCTACCGTTCTATCGACAGCAAACCAATTCAAGACATTTTTGACCACATCAACAGTCGTTTCAAACAAATCGAAGAAGAGGATTCTTCCAAATTGAAAGACGTTGAGTATCTGAAAAAAAATGCTGGTTTTACCGGTGAACTTTTCTTGGGACATTTGAGATATGGAACTTTTGGACGAAATAGCATTGAAAGTTGTCATCCATTTTTGAGACAAAATAACTGGATTACCAGAAATTTAGCCGTTGCAGGAAATTTTAATTTGACCAATGTTGACGAACTTTTTGATGTATTGTTAGAAATCGGCCAACACCCAAAAGAGAAATCTGACACAGTTACTGTACTTGAAAAAATCGGTCATTTCTTGGATGAGGAAAACGACGAGATGCTGCAATCCTTGAACGCACAAGGTTTCTCCATTCCTGAAATTTACGAGCGCATTGCCAAAAACTTAAACATCGAAAAAATCCTAAAAAGAGCTTCTTCTGATTGGGATGGTGGTTATGCAATGGCAGGTTTATTTGGGCATGGCGATGCATTTGTATTGCGCGATCCTTCAGGAATCAGACCAGCATTTTGGTATGAAGACGAAGAAGTTTGTGTCGTAGCATCTGAACGTTCAGTGATTCAAACTGCTTTCCGTTTGAAATACGACCAAGTGCAAGAATTGACACCAG
>JBIKJE010000169.1:0-2953 GCA_044361165.1 Crocinitomicaceae bacterium
TTCATCACAGCACCACCGTGCACTTTACCGCCAAAATTGACATCAGAAGGCTCGCTTACAAATTGAAAAGTTATTTTGTCTTGCATGGGATTTTGTTTAGATTAATTTTTTATTTTTTCCTGTATAGATTTATAAACAAGCTTTTGAATTTTATCATTCATTTCTAAATCAAAAGCAAAGTCATTCCAATTTGCTAAAGTAGATTTTACTTCTTCAATGATTCTTTCACAATTTTCAATTTGAAAAAGCTTTCCGAGTCTTTTCAAATCCGATTCAGTGACTTTTTGATATGCATTGGCAATGGATAAACTTTGAAAATTGCCGGGTGAGGGCGAGAATGTCAAATCAAAAGCTGGTGCCAATTTCCAAGTACCATTTTCATCCATCAAAAAAGCAATGTTTTTGCTGTGGTCGTCCATATTCAAAGCATAAACATTGAAAACCGCTATACGGAATACCTTTTCACAAGCCAAAATATTGTTTTCCAGTTTATTGGCTGCATCCATTACATGTCCATAATCCAGCGTGCTAAATCGAAAATTATCATGCAACAAGCCACAAGCCGAATGTAAATGTAATCGCTTTAATCCATCAAAATCAAAGCGTTTGGTGCCAAAAAATGACTTTCCATTGGCACTAATAAATAATTGAGAATCGCTCATTTCTATGCCGCAATGCTTCGCCATAAGGTAATAAGTGTATTCTATTTTGGCAATATCTTGGTAATCGTTTAACGCTGGAAATTTAACAATCCAAGGGGTACTATTTTCTGTTTGATTCAAGTGTAATTCTTTCGAAACATTGTCTAAATTGACAATAATCTTTGGTCTCGCGCCAACAGAGTTCCCGCCTAAATGGTACAATTCATCCAAAAAATGAGCGCTTCCTTCATTTAAAATCAAAGCAGATTCTTTGGCAATTAAATCCAAATCAATTGCTGTAATTTGATGTTGTGAAGCATTTGTAACTGGCTCATAAATTAGCGCTCCCATTGCATTTTTCCCCAAAAATGAGAGCCTGTCAAGCGTACTGATTTCTTTCGGATTTTCACCCAATTCGATTAACTTTCTATCCAACAATAAACGCCCCCAACCATCTGGTATGGAATCGTTGAACACACCAAATAATCCATCAAAAGGATCTCTTGGACAAAGTAAAATCTCTTTTGTTTTGGGTAATTTGAAAGGCGAAATCTCCAGATTTAATTCTAAAAAAGAGGGAGAAAAGCGAAAGTAAATTTGCTGATTTTGCGCACGCAACGTGCCAACTTCAATTTGTGAAGTACCAAAATCCAATGACACTTTTACCTTATCAACTTTCATTTATCTTCCTTAAATAATTTCTCGATTTCTTCCATTTCATTCCGTTTGAAAAGCAAATCAAACTCTTCTAAACGACCCAAAATAAAGGCTATTTTCAATAAAGATTCCAAGGAAATTTGTCCCGTTTGCTCAAAGCGCTTTAAACTTCCCAAAGATAGATTCGCCCTTTTAGACAAATCAACTTGAGACATTTTTTTGCTTTTTCTCAAATTCTTAGCCTTTTGAGCAAGCTCAAGCAACACGTCAGAAGGATATTTACTTAAAGAATATGGATTCATTAGGGCTAAAATATTAGCCAAATATACAAAATATTATAAAAGTAGCTAATATATTAGTTGTAAAATAAAACGCCATTTATTTTTTCACTAAGTCGAACCAAACGTACTGTAATAATTAATTTCCCTGATACATCAATTCAACCAATCCTAATTGTCTTTGATAAAACCATAACCTGAAAATTATAAAGCAAAAAATAATTGCTACAATTCAAAGATTGTAATTGAGCCTTGAAATTCCACTTTTCCCATTTCTCCATAAAAACACTGTTTTTCAAATAAATAGCAATCATTTTATTTCCGCTTTTCTAGGTGCGCAATTCCATATTGATTATTTTTTAAAAATAATCGGGACATTATTCATTTTCAAACGACAAAATTAAACAAAGGAATGGAGTCCAGAACCCATGTCAAAAAACGGAAATATTAATTAAAGTGGCGACAACGCAAAAATTATGAAAAAAATAATGACAATTTTAAGCGCATTTTTATTCTGTGCCCTAACACTTTCATCTTGTAAATCTATTCAGGTAGCAAAATTTACTTCTGTTGAAAATTTGTACCAAATTAAATTAGGTTCAACAATTGAAGAAGTAATTTCTTTGGTAGGTTCTAAGCCTTACAATATTTTGAGTACTCAAATAGACGGTTACACAATTTACACTTACAAATATAAGTTTGTTGAGAGAAAAGTAAATCCTAAAATCATAAACTCTAGAGGGGGAGAAACAACAGGAACAGAGGTTTACAATGGCAAAGAGCAAACTGCATTTATGTTTTTTAAAGGCGGTAAACTTGAATCTTTTGTAACAACAGACGGAAGAAAAGATAGTCCAGCTTTAATTACTTTAAATAATACTTTATACACAATCACAAAAGATAAAGATAAGTACATCGTTGTTCCTACTTCGGTTGAAGAACCGAAAGAACCAATGAATCCTTTTAGTAAAAAAAGAAAATAAATAAACTACTCTACTAGGACAAAAAATAGCCATCTCGAAAGAAATGGCTATTTTTTTATCTTAAATAAATGTAAGTCTATTGCTTCTTCCTCTTCTCCTCCAACCATTTCGGTACATGACTCGATTTTGGTTTCGCATCGCCCAATAACTTCTCAGCCAAATCAGGTCGATTTGCTTTTTGTAAACGACTTTTAATCCAATCTCTATTCTCGCGTTTGTACCAAAAGAAAAAACGATTTTGATTCAATTTTTCCTCTTTCGTTTTTACGGTATTGATTGGTTTCAAAGTATATGGATGAACACCAGAATAATAAATCACTTCAGCAACTGTCATTGGTGTCGGCGTAAAATCTTGTACTTGCTCCAATTCAAATCCCATGTCTTTGGTTTCTGC
>JBIKJE010000091.1:0-11379 GCA_044361165.1 Crocinitomicaceae bacterium
TATGGTGATTATTTCGAAATTAAATACAAAGGTCAATTTATTGAAGTAGATGCAAATGATTACCTAATTAAAGGTAAAGTGCTTTCTGAAAGTCAAATGAATGAATTAAAATCATACATGAAGAGCTTTGAAAATACAGACAAACCTTCAGGTTATAACATTCCATCACTTTCACCTAACTTTGTTTTGTATTTCAAAAATGAGCCTTTGTCATTGCAAAACGGAAAACTTATCAAACCCAATGGAGAAGTAATTCAATATTTGGATATGAAAAGATTGAAATTTTTAGCTTGGAATATTAGAGATGGACGAGGAGATTTCTTCCATAAAGGGAAATTGGGCAAAGATTTTCACATTTTTTACAAAGGGAAAGAGTTAAGTTATAAGAATAGAAGCTTGATGTTTGGAAATAAAATCTTGTCAGCACCACTTCAAAATAAGATAAATCAGTCTCGAGACACTTCAACGTCGTATTTATACCTAATTACTGTACTACATTTTTTACATATTTTTGGAGCATTAATTTACTTAATAAAAATGGTAAAAATTTCATTTTCAAGTAGTTTTGACGAAAGCAATGAGTTGAGCTTAAGATTGGGTGCAATTTTCTGGCATTTTTTAGGTTTATTATGGCTTTATTTATTGCTATTTTTCCTTTTTATTCATTAAACTTGCAAAAAAAATTGCATAATGGCTGGACACGCTACAAATCAAATTGACGCTTCTTCCCTATGGGGAGGGAAAGTTTCTCCGTTTAGCACGAGCTACGGTAAACTAATGATGTGGTTCTTCCTAGTATCGGATGCCCTTACTTTTGGAGGATTATTAATCTCTTATGGTTTTACTCGACATGACGCCCAAGCTTCTTGGCCTATTGGTGAGGAAACTTTTAATTCGTTGCCTTTTTTAGGTCATGGTTATCCATTGATTTATGTGGCTTTGATGACTTTTATCTTGATTGTGTCATCAGTTACTATGGTATTGGCGGTTGAGGCTGGACACAGAATGGATCGCAAAGGAGTTACTAAATGGATGATAGCTACAATTATTGGTGGTTTTTTCTTCGTTGGTTCTCAAGCATGGGAGTGGAGTCACTTCATCCATGGTTCTGAATACGGTAAAGTAGAATTGGCTGATGGATCTAAAGCAACAGTTTCTGGTCACTCTTTCAAAAATTTTACAGTTACAAAAGCTGGTCATGATTTCAAAAAAGGAACTTACGAAACTGAAGAACTGCTACATGATTTTCATAGTGCGGTTTTAGCAGGTAAAGTGAAAGACAATAAGTTCAAAACACATGGTGGTGCAGAAGTAACTTTAAATACAAATGCTGATGGACATTTGAAATTGATTATCAAAGAAGACGGTAAAAAATTCAAAACTGGAAAAGTCATTCAAAATCATGAAGCGAATGAACTATACTATGAAGCAATCAACAGTGGAACTAGAAATCGAGTTACCTATGGAGCAAATTTAACATCCAACGAATACGGTCCTGCTCAATATGGTCAATTTTTCTTCTTTATTACAGGTTTCCACGGTTTCCACGTTTTCTCTGGTGTAATTATCAATATCATCATTTTCTTTGGTGTACTAAGAGGTGTTTATCACAAAAGAGGTCACTATGAAATGGTTGAGAAAACAGGTTTGTACTGGCACTTCGTAGATTTAGTGTGGGTGTTTGTATTTACATTCTTCTATTTAGTTTAATCTTATAACTCATTATATCATGGAAAGAGACGACGTTATTGAATATTCTTTAGATACGCATCACGACGAAGCACACGGCAAGAAAATTCGCAAAAAGATTTGGCAAGTAACTGCAATTTTAACTGTTATTACTGCTTTTGAAGTTGGAACTGGGATTGTTTTTAAACAAAGTTCAGAATATTGGCAAGTAATCAAATGGATGTTTATTGTTTTAACCTTGGTTAAAGCTGCTTACATTGTTTTGGTTTTTATGCACTTGGGAGACGAAAAGAAATCATTGAAATACATCATATTGGTTCCTTACTTTATCTTTATTTTGTATCTAATTTTTATTTCTCTCTGGGAAGGAAAAGCAATTGATGCAGCATTGAAGTTATACGGAGCATAAGCTAATTTTTTATTAATGGCTCAAAAAGAAAATAAAGCCGGACTACTCAAAAGAATATTTTTAGTGTTCTTAGTGATTGGTCCGGCTTCTTTGTTGGTTTTATTTTCCTCTAGAAGTTGTGAACACAAATTCAAGGAATTAGATGATATGGGTACAATTTCATCCTATTCGTTTACAGGTATAGATGGAAAAGTATACACAGAAAAATCATTTAAAGGTCAAGTAGTTTTATTTTCAACTATTCAGCCTACATGTCCTGATTCTTGTTCAGTATCTCTTTGGTTTTTAGATAGATCTATTTATCAAAATATCCAAAAGAATAACAAAAAATTAGGTCACGTCAAAATCGTTTCCTTTGTTACAGATGGTTATGGTAAATCTGTAGATAATCTGAAAGACATGGATTTTATATTGAAAGATCAGGTTGTTAACTATGATCCAAAAATCTGGATTTTAGCTAAAGGTAATCCAAAACAAGTTTATAATATTACTAGAAATGGAAAAAATTTACTGCAAAAAGGCGATAAATACTTCGGTGGTGAGGCATTTCAAGAACTTTTATTACTTGTAGATAAACAAAATCATTTAAGAATGGTTTTAGAAGGAAACGAAGAAGGAATGGTTAGAACGATGTTTCAACATATGGCATTGCTTGACAAACAGTACGATAAAGAAGCTTATCAGAAAAAACATCCTAAAAAATAGTCATGAAACTAAAATTCATTGCTGCATGCGTAGTTTTGATTTCACTTATCTCTTGTGAGGATCAAGACAAAGTGAGGGTTTTACCAATCATTGGTGATAGAGATTTAGAGTATAAAACAGTTGACGGAAAAGAAGTTGTAGATACTATTTACCCCAAAATACCTGATTTTCAGTTTTTAAATCAAGATTCGGTGATGATTACCTCAAAATCTTTGAAAGGAAAAGTTTGGGTCGCAGATTTCTTCTTCACTTCTTGTGGAACAATTTGTCCTCCAATGACTTCCCAAATGAAGCGCTTGAGTATCTTGACCAAAGATTTAGAAAAGCACCTGCAATTTATGAGTTTCACTATTGATCCTGAGTATGATACACCATCTGAATTTAAGTTATACATTAAGTCTCATGGTATCACAGCAAATAACTGGTCCTTTTTTACAGGCGATGAAACTTCGACATATGAACTTGCCCACGATTTTTTTCATGTAGGCGCTGAAAGAAGTGAAAATGCAGTAGACGGTTTTGAGCACAATGACACCTTTGTTCTGGTTGATAAAGAAGGATACGTCAGAGGGTTATATATCGGAACCTCAACTACTGATGTAAATAGATTAGAAAAAGACATTCGCAAATTATTGAAATATGAGTACAACGACGATATCAGAGAGTAAATTAAAAAAGGTTAGAATAGCCATAATCACGGCCTCAATTGCAATTCCAGTTGTCGTAGCAGTTCTTTTTAAAGTTCAAATTCCTGGGATTGAAGAAAATGTAAAGATTCTACCTTCTATTTACGCGGTAATTAATGGAATTACGGCGGTGCTTTTAATTGGTGCTTTGGTGGCTATCAAAAAGAAGAACATCAAGTTACATGAATTCTTGATTAAGATTTGTATGTTTTTATCTATCATCTTTTTAGCTTTGTATGTTGCTTATCATATGGGTTCTAAGCCTACACTTTATGGTGATTCAGACTTTAATGGCGATGTAAGCTTGCAAGAAAAAGCCATGGTTGCAAGTTCCTCAATGGTTTATTATATTCTTTTGATAACACACATTTTATTTAGTGTGATGGTCGTTCCATTGGTTTTGTTTTCGTATCTTTTTGCTTGGAAAGGTGACATTTCTCGTCATAGAAAATGGACAGTATTTACCTGGCCAATATGGTTTTATGTTGCCTCAACTGGAGTAATTGTTTACTACATGATTTCTCCATTTTATAAGTAAATCAATTTTCCTTTAGGAAATCAATGATTTTTTGAGTGGCACCCTTGGAAGACAAAACCAATTCAGTCGTTTTGTTTTTTAAACTTTCTTGATTTTGTTTGATGTAGTTGAAAGCAGTTTTCAATGCTTCTTCGTTTGCAACTGAAAATCCAATTCCTGCGTCGATAAAAGTTTGCGCTTCGGGAAATCTTTTGTGTTTTGGACCAAAAATGACTGGCAATCCAAAAACTGCTGGTTCTAAGATATTGTGTAAACTTCCTGAAAATCCACCTCCTACATAAGCAATTTCTCCATAGCTGTATGCGTTTGCAAGTTTTCCTATTGAATCAATTAGCAATACTTTTTTACTGGAATTCGTTACCCAATTTGAGTATCGGATTGATTCATTTTCAAACTTTTTCTCAATTTGTATTAAATGATTTTCCGAAATGTCATGCGGTGCGATGATTACAGGATTACTACAAGCTCTAATGAAGGTTTTGAGTAATTCTTCATCTTCAGGCCATGAACTGCCGATTACAAAAGCTTTTTCTTCTTTTACAAAATCTTCTAGAATTGCATCTTTTTGGACATTTTTCTTGTTTTCAATTACGCGATCAAATCTTGTATCACCACTTAATACGGCTTGATTTATTCCTATGCTTTTCAATAAATCCAATGAAGATTGATTTTGAACGAAAAAGTAATCAATTTGTCTTAAAGTAGTTCTAAACTGATTTCCATACCACTTGAAAAACCGATGGTCAGATCGAAATAATGCACTGATTGAGTATACTTTAGCATTTATTCTTTTTGCTTCTAAAATGTAGTTGGTCCAAAATTCATATTTAATAAAAAATACTTTTTGTGGTTTGAAATGTTGAATAAATTTGCGTGCATTTGATTTTGTATCCAATGGCAAATAGCAAACAAAATCTGCAGCGTGTTTTCTTTTTTGGTAATTTTCAAAACCTGAAGGACTAAAAAAAGTCACCAAAATATAAATTGATGGATTTTCTGATTTTAATTGATTCATCAGTGGCAACCCTTGATCAAATTCACCCAATGAAGCGCAATGAAACCAATATATTGTTTGATTATTGACTTGAGGCAATTGATTCCAAAAATCTTTTCTTCCTAATACCCAACTTTTTGCTTTAGGATTAAAAAATTGTGCGACCCATAAGATGCCACCATAAAATCTAATCCCTAACGAGTAAAGTAAATTCATCAATTGAAGTAAAAATCTTTTGGTTGGCGTTTGTAAATCGGGATAAACCAACCAATTTTCAATCCATATTGGACATCAAAACGTATATTTTTATCTACTGACACACCTGGTTGGTCGAAGAAAATATTGCGCTGGTTTTTTGTAAATCCTTGCTGTGCATAAAATCCTCCATAAAAATTGACAAATCCATGTTGCGCTAAAAATGCATAACCTGCGAATTGATGTGTATTGATTCCAATGGTCAATCTGTCATAACCTTTTCTATAATCTAATTCTAATTGCGGGATGACTTGGTCTTGTGTTTCTATTCTTAGTTTGTGCAGTAAATAACCTGCTCCTGCATGGAAAAACAAACCTGAATTTCTATTTTTTTTGGAGATTGGTACAATTTTCCCAACAGCTAAATTGACATTGAAACCTCTTGCTAAGATGTAAATTTTTCCTATGTCTCCATTGATATCAGTAACATTTCCATAACTGTCAACTAAATTATCTAAAATTCCAGTTTCATTAATTTTATTTCCAAAAATGAAATTTCCATCTAGTCCCCAAAACCAATTTTTGGAAGTTTTGTATCCTGCAATGGCTCCAATGTGATTTACAAATCCAAATCGATCTGCTAAATCAGCTGATGTTCCATTCGCTCCATAATGAACCGCTACCCAAGGTGTTCCAATAACAGTATCTCTTAAATTTCGTTGACTAAATCCCTGAAATCCTAGAGTTAAGCAAAAAACAAAAAATAATATTCTAAAAATCATATTTCAAAGATAAAGAAAACGAGCAAAGACTGAGAAGTTTAACGCATATTAGCCTATTAATATTGTAAACTGTGTAATTGATTGATTAAACTTATATTGTATTTCTGTTTTTGTAAACCAAATATTTGACTGGCAAATAGGAGGCAAGAATCGAAAGAATCGCAACGAGTGATAGAACCAAAATTCCATCGCCCCAAGTCAAATTGATTGGAAAAGGTTCGCCACCAGAATTTGGCATTTCTAAAACGTGTCCAAAAATTTGTAAAAAGCAAACGCCATATCCCAAAATTAATCCAATGATGATTCCCTTGCCAGCAATTAATATTCCTTCGAAAAAGAAAATTTTGAATATGAACTGTTCATTAGCTCCAAAACTCTCCATCGTTTTGATGTTGTCTTTTTTCTCAATATAAAGCATTGTCAATGAGGCTACAAGATTGAATGCGGCCATAATGAAAACAAAAATCAATATACAAATAACGATGAATCTTTCAGATTTGCTGGTTTGATAAATCAAGGCGTTTTTTTCTAGATGTGTCTTGACAATGAAGTTTTTACCAATTTTTTGTTGAATTTGTGATTTAACATCTTCTGCTTCAAAACTGTGATCTATATTTACATATAGTGCTGTAATGTCTTTTTGGTAATCCAAATTTGCTTTTGCTAATTCAATAGGAATGATAAATGCTTCTTGATTTACTTCTCTGTTGAAATTTACTCTTCCCGAGATTTTAACTATTTGATTATTGAAAGGATTTGTGAAATTGCCGATTTTGGCGTTCCGTTTTGGAAAATAAGCATCAATAGTTTCATATCCAGTATTTTTTGGAATAAAACCGTTCAGTTTATCCAGTAAAGTTGCACCAATTAATGCCATTGGCTCACCATTTTCCTCTAAAGTTGGAAATCCGTCAACAATATGTTTAGGCATGTTGGTCATTTTCAAAAATGAAGGTTCTATTCCTATCATTCTGGCATTTACCCATTTTTGTTCGTGTTTGAGCACAACAATTTCTTCAATGGCTTTAGAAGTAAGATAAACACCTTTCATTTTTTGAATTGCATCGATATCTAATTTCGATTCCTCAAACGTTTTTCCTTTGGTTGAACGAATGGTAAGATTAGTGTCATATTCACTGTAAAGTTGCTCAACCATCTTTTCAATACCGTTGAATGCAGCGATAAGAATTACGAGTGCAGCGGTTGTAATGGAAATACCAACCACAGAAATCCGTGTGATTAAATGAATCACATTCTTCCTTTTTTTGGAAGAAAGATACTTTCTTGCTATGTAAAAAGGAACGTTAATGAGCGAGAGTTTTAAACGATTATTTTTTTGCCAACAGATTTTGGATTTCCATGGCGTAATCTAAAGAATCATCAATTTTGAAAATCAATTCAGGAATTTTGCGCATATTTTTCAATCTTCTGCCAACTTCACCCCTGATTTTCCCTGCGTGTTCTTGAATTGATTTTAAAACCTCTTCCTTTTCTGGTCCAGCAAAAATACTTAGGTAAACTCGGGCCAACGACAAATCTGGTGTGATTCGCACAACAGTAACACTCACCATTGCACCTAGGCAGATTTCATGCATATTTCTTTGAAAAAACATGGCCAATTCTTCCTGAATTACACCTTCGATTTTATTTTGTCTGATTGATCCCATGTTGCAAATTTACGTAAATTGAGGGAAATTAGATGCAATTTTTATTTTGTCAGCCAATTTCCAATGCACTTTTGGATTGAAATTTTCAAATACTAAGAATTAACTTAACTTTGTGTTCAATATGAAATCACTTTTAGAAATATATCGATTGACTTTTTCGTACAAGATTAAAGCAATCTTAGTAATCATTTTCAACTTGTTGTTTGTGATATTTAACCTTATTTCTTTGGTGCTTTTCATTCCGTTCTTGCAATTAATTTTTCCAAAAGATGATGTATTGCATCCAGAGGAAATCATTGAGCCGATTTACAATGGAGGATTCATTAAATTTTTTGAATTCTGTTCAGATTATTACCAGTATTTCATGAAAACAATGGTGGTTGAAAGTCCAAAGAACGCCTTGTTAATGGTTTGTATTTCAGTGCTTTTTGCTTTCTTTCTAAAGAATTTATTTAGATATTTAGCGATTTACCATCAATCGCACTTGCGCATGGCAGTAGTGAGAGATTTGCGTGACAAGATGTTTGAAAAAGCAATGAATTTGCCTTTGGCTTTCTATTCTGAAGAGAAAAAAGGTGATTTGATGGCTAGAATGAACAACGATGTTGGCGAAATTGAAATTGCGGTTGTCAGTATGTTGGAATTACTTTTTAGAGAGCCTATCGCCATTATTATCAACCTTGTAGCTTTGCTCTATTGGAGTCCTAAATTGACAATCATATCTTTTTTACTTTTGCCAATTTCTGCATTTGTAATTTCGAGAATTGGTAAAAGTTTGAAAAAAACAGCGAAAGAGGGTCAAGCACAAATGGGAATTTTGTTTTCATCGATGGAAGAAAACTTGGGTGGAATAAGAATTATCAAAGCTTTTAATGCTATACCTTATGTCTTAGGGTCTTTTAAATCGATCAATTTAAGACACCAACAGCTCATTACGAGAGCTTTTAGAAAAAGAGATTTGTCTCCACCGTTAAATGAGTTTTTAGGTTCAGCTGTCATGCTAGGAATTGTTTGGTTTGGTGGTTCAATGATTTTAGATGCCAAGAATTCTTCTGGAATGACTGGTGAAAAATTTATGGGATTTATTTTGGTTTTTTCACAATTATTGAGACCAATCCAAGGAATAGCAACTAGTGTAGCCAATTTGAATAAAGCAAAAGCATCTCAAGATCGAATCAATGAGATTTTAGATGCAGATGAGCACATTTATGAAACAGAGAATCCAATCAAATTACGCGAACTATCTAAAGGAATCACTTACCGAAATATTTCTTTTAAGTACCGAGAAGCGATGGTTTTGAAGAATATAAATCTTTTTATCCCTGCTGGGAAAACTGTTGCATTAGTTGGAGAATCTGGAAGTGGAAAATCAACTATTGCGGACTTGCTACCAAGGTTTTACGACACCACGGAAGGGGAGATTTTATTTGATGACACTCCAATCAAAAATACTTCCATTGTAGATTTAAGACATCAAATCGGGATGGTTACCCAGGAATCGATTTTATTTAATGATTCTGTAAGAAATAACATTGCTTTTGGAATGCCTCATGTATCAGACGAAGAAATTGAAAATGCTGCAAAAGTGGCCAACGCACATGAATTTATTATTCGTTTGGATGATGGTTACAACACCAACATTGGTGAGAGAGGAAATAAACTTTCAGGTGGACAAAAACAACGTATCAGTATTGCTCGTGCGGTATTAAAAAATTCACCTTTGTTGATTTTGGATGAAGCAACCTCTGCGCTAGATACAGAATCAGAAAAATTAGTTCAAGATGCATTAGAAAAATTGATGAAAGATAGAACCTCATTAGTGATTGCACATCGTTTGAGCACGATCAGAAATGCTGACATAATAGTTGTTTTGCAAAAAGGTCAAATTATTGAACAAGGTTCTCACGATGAATTAATTGCCCAAAAAGGTATGTATTTTAATCTTTGTGCAATGCAAGGGATGGAATAGGTTCTTATATTTTGTTAAAATACTTATAAAATCGACTTCTATTTTCAGTATAATCAGTAACTTGTACCTTTTAATCATTGAACGTTTTTTTTTAGTCGCAATTTCGCAACTATTCAGTACATTCAATCGTTATTGTTATTGATGAAATTACTTATTTCTATAGCGCTTTTGTTTCCCTTTATGGCTTTTAGTCAATTGGTGACCAATACATCCCAAACTCCAAATGGTTTGGTACAAAATGTATTGCTCGGTCCGGGTGTTACAGTTTCGAATATAAGTTATTCAGGTTCACCGCAAGCAATAGGCTATTTCAGTGCAGCAGGAACCAATTTGGAAATTCCAGAGGGAATAGTGCTAACGACAGGAACTGTTTTAAACAATGGAGATGGTCCACATGGTCCAAATAATTCGACCAACGCAGGTATTGATAACAATGCACCAGGTTATTTCAGATTAACAAATCTGGTTAATCCATCCACTACTTTTAATGCAGCCGTATTGGAATTTGATTTCATTCCTTATTCTGATACTGTGAGATTTAGTTACGTGTTCGGTTCAGAAGAATATAGAGAATATGTAAATTCAACTTTCAACGATGTTTTTGCCTTCTTTATTTCAGGACCAGGAATTCCTGGAGGTATCCAAAATATGGCGAGGTTACCAAACAATACGATTGTTGCCATCAATAATGTGAACGACGGTTCTGAGTCTACTGGAACTTATGTTGCTAATTGCGCCAATTGTGCCTATTATAAATATAATGGGACAGGGTCAAATGGTCCATATAATTCTAGTAGTACTTACATACAATATGATGGATTTACAAAGCCTTTAGAAGCAGTTGCCAAGGTGCAATGCGGACAAACTTATCATTTAGCCATTGCAATTGCTGACGTAGGAGATGGTATTTTTGATTCAGGAATATTTTTGCAAGCAAATAGTTTGACCTCCAAAGTGCCCGTTTCAGTGGAATATGAAATGTCTTATAATGCTTTCAATGATCCAACTATAATGGCAGAAGGTTGTGTTTCAACTACTTTTACTTTGACACGTGGTACTAATAATTTGACTGTTCCGCTAACAATTCCAATTGCCGTTACTGGAACTGCAACAGCAGGAATTGATTATTCAAGTATTCCAAGTTCGGTAACTTTTCCGGCAGGTCAGACAACCGCCACTTTTACTTTTAATGCCTTAGCTGACGGTCTTACTGAAGGAATTGAGACTATTAATCTTGTTTTTGCCATTCCTGATCCGTGTGGTGGTAATGCCAGTCAGACAATTAATTTAAAAATCAATGACATTGCCCCAGTTCAAGTAACTGTGGAGTCGGAAGATGTACTTTGTCCAGGAAGTTCTGTTGAAGTTGTTGCCAATGCAACAGGTGGAGTTGGCCCCTACGTATACGCTTGGAATACAGGAGAAACTACAAGTAGTATTACAGTGAGTCCATCTAACACGCAAACTTACACAGTTTCGGTAACTGATAATTGTTTACTTCAAACGGCCGTTGGTTCAGGAACAGTAAATGTGCCTGTTTTTCAACCGCTAACTGCCACTTCTTCACCAGATATTACAGAGATTTGTCCATACATCCCCGCTCAAATTTCAGTTACAGCCAATGGAGGTTCAGGTGTTTACTCTTATCAGTGGACAGCTGGAACTACACAACTGGGTACAAGTGCAACGCAAGATGTTTTGCCTTCAGCAACAACCATTTACAATGTATTAATTACAGATCAGTG
>JBIKJE010000021.1:0-39939 GCA_044361165.1 Crocinitomicaceae bacterium
TTGTGGGTACGCTATGGTTCATTCATTTATTCAAATCGAAATAGTTTAAGCTCTGGAAGCGAGGAAATTTCTGGCAATAGAAAACAAGATATTACGGTTCAGTTGAGGATGAGTTTTTAGTGAAGGAGATTTTAAGACTATAGACCGAAGACATTAGACCGATGACATTAGACTGAGGATCAGAAATATTAGAACTAAGACTTTACATTCAAGTAAATTCAGATAAGCAAACATCTAACGGTCTAACAATCTAATAATCTAATAAATTAAAATTTGTCTAAGAGTTGAGTAGCAACGCTTCTAACATCTAAATTCTAATAGCGAAGCGGGTCTTTTTAGTAGTTTTTCAATTGAATTAATCGACTTTTAATCGTTTCCAATTTTTCGATGACGTCTTGTGAAATGGTGGTTTCTTCGGTCGTTTCGATTTCTTTTTGAGCGGGTGTTCGGCGTTTGAGAGCTTTTCTGGCACCTTCCAATGTGAATCCTTGATTTTTAACTAAATCGTAGATTTTATTGAAATTTTTTATGTCTTTTGGTGTGAATAAACGATTGCCTTTTTTGTTTTTTTTCGGTGTAATGATGTCAAATTCTTTGTCCCAAAATCTTATCAAAGAAGTGTTTACCCCAAACATCTCGGCGACTTCACCGATGGAGTAATACAATTTTGTCAATTCGTTTTCAGCTACTTTGTTCAAACCCTTATTGTTTAAAGTGTGAAAATAGTTATATTTTTGCAACCGCAATGCAAAGAATCAGGCTGAAATTATATTTTTTATTCATTTTTTCGTTTTTATCAACGATTCAATTGCGTGCGCAAGAACAAGTTGTAGATACGATAAAACCAAAAATTGCTTTATCGACGCTCGATTCATTGAGTTTAATAAAATTTGATACTACGGTTCGCAAAAACAGTGAACATGTGGATAAAATTATCGACTACGCTAAAAATTTTCTTGGAACACCCTATCGAAGCGCAGGTATGACGCCTTCTGGATTCGATTGTTCTGGATTCATTTACTACGTAATGGGAAATTTTGGATTGACCTTAACGCATTCAAGCTACGGAATGGCTGAATTTGGTAAAACTGTGAAATTGGCAGACATTCGTCCGGGCGATTTGATGTTCTTCAAAGGTAGTAGCACCAAAAGTTCAAGAATTGGACACGTAGCAATGGTAGTTGAAGTTGGACCGAATTCAATTAAATTTATTCACTCTTCCACTTCTCGAGGTGTTGTAATCGATAATTTTGTTGGAAGTAAATACTACATTCCACGCTATATCACGACAAAGCGTTTGGACTATGGAGTTGAGGAGTAACTTATTTAGACATTAGACTGGAGACAATGGACCGAAGACAGTAAACGGGAGACATTAGACGAGAGACATTAGACCTTAGAAATTTCAAAAATCTAAAAGTCTAATATTCTAAAAATATACGATTTTAACATATTAGGATTTTAAGACTTCGAATTTTCTTTAGTTCTTGCATTCATCTTAATTTTAGTTGATATTAAAGCAAAAAAAAGCCACATTGCTGTGGCTTTTAAAAAATATAATGTTTGTAATTACGCGATAACACCCATTACTTCTGCCATTTTCTTTCCGATTTCTGCAGGAGAATCAACTACGTGAATTCCGCATTCTCTCATGATGCGTTTTTTAGCTTCAGCTGTATCATCATGTCCACCAACAATTGCACCTGCGTGACCCATTGTACGTCCTGCTGGAGCTGTTTCACCTGCGATAAAACCAACAACTGGTTTTGTACCATTTTCTTTGATCCAACGAGCAGCAATTGCTTCCAAGTTTCCACCAATTTCACCGATCATCACGATTCCTTCAGTTTCTGGATCATTCATCAACAATTCAACCGCTTCTTTCGTAGTTGTTCCAATAATTGGATCTCCACCGATTCCGATTGCAGTTGTGATTCCTAATCCTGCTTTTGCTACTTGATCTGCGGCTTCGTATGTTAATGTTCCTGATTTAGAAACAATTCCGATTTTTCCTTTTTTGAATACGAATCCTGGCATAATACCTACTTTCGCTTCACCTGCTGTAATTACACCTGGACAGTTAGGACCGATCAAACGAGCACCAGAACCTTTCAAATATTCTTTTGCTTTCACCATGTCGTTCACTGGAATTCCTTCTGTAATACAAACAATCACTTTGATTCCTGCGTTAGCCGCCTCCATGATTGCATCTGCTGCAAAAGCTGGTGGAACAAAAATAATAGAAACGTCAGCACCTGTTGTGTTAACTGCGTCAGCTACTGTATTAAAAACGGGTCTATCTAAATGAGAAGAACCACCTTTTCCTGGAGTTACACCTCCTACAACGTTTGTCCCATATTCAATCATTTGACCTGCGTGAAAAGTACCTTCACTTCCAGTAAAACCTTGAACAATTACCTTTGAATCTTTATTTACAAGTACGCTCATTTTTGCGGATTTTATTTTGCTTATTTATTTGATGTCAAATTTAGGTTTTTGATTTCGGATAGACAAGAGAAAATTTAGAAAATATCAAATCAATTTGGTAATTAGAGATACATAAATTTAGTTAGGTAATTTTTTAGACCTGGTTATTTCTACAATAAAATACAAAAGAAAACATAACTGCAATAAATCTGCTTATATTAGCTGACTTGAATCAAATCAAAAACTTATGAAAAAATCATTTTTTGCACTTCTATTGCTTGTCAGTTTTCAAACTTTTGGGCAAATCAAATACATGAAGGACCAAACAGAAACTGAAAAGCTATCTGCAATGGCAACAGATCTTTTCATTCAAAATAAGATGAATGATTGTTTCAAAGAATTGCAAAAATATTGGCCTCTGCCTGAAAATGAAATAGAAGCGTTGCAAGAAAAGACCACTCGTTATATGAATATCATTGAAGATAGATTTGGCAAGGCGATTGATTTTAAGAAAGTAAAAAATGAAGTGATTGCTGATTTTTCTATACGTGAAACTTACATCATCCGTTTTGAAAACACTGCAATTCGCGTGATATATACTTACTACAAAAATAACAGTGGTTGGATTTTAAATGAATTTAAATGGGATGATTCATTTGCAGAAGAATTCAAGGAAAGTGAAATTAAAAAATGATCAATTCCATTTGACCGGCCCAATAGCAAGCATGTGAGCCAACTAAATAATTGCCCTTTTTTAACATTGAAATATCTAACTCAAAATAATATTTCATTGGATTTTTAGGATTTGATTTTCTAACAGCTTCAATATTTATCTTATTTTCAGCTGGATTCAATGTTTGAACTAAATAAATTCGATCCGCGTAAATATTTTCTATTCTAATTTTTGTAAATTTATTTGCTGTGATGACCAAAGAATTTAAATATTTGTCCCCTTGACTTGAAAAGTTTTTTCCTTGAATTTTCTTAACCTTTTCAACTTGAAATGAAGTAGTTAAAAACAATAATACAACTATCCAAAATTTCATACAAACTATTTTTAGCTACTTAAAAACATCTAAGCTTGGCAAAGCTTTATTTTGAAAATCCCAAAGAGCTTGATTTTCGACAGCTGAACCATTCGTAGCTGTCGAACCTTTGTAACTTATCCATTCTCCACCCCAATAGCAAAAACCGATACCATTTGGAACCTCTAATAAAATAGATTTCAATTTTGCTAAATATGCTTTTTGACCAACCACAGTTGGCTCAAAATCAGGTAAAATCTGTGAACTCAATCCAACAATATTATTGGTGAAATCATTGTATCCAAAGGTAAAAGGATATGCAGTTTCTGCTAAAAAAATCGGTTTATTGTGGGTGCTTGAAATGGTAATTAAATTTGATTTCAATGAATCCAAACTTTTTCCATGCCACATTGGATAATAACTTAATCCAATGATATCATAATCCAAACCATTCAGAGAATTATAAAAGCCATTTGCATTTGAATGTCCAGCAAAATGAATCACAATTTTGGTTCCACTGTTTGCTGCTCTTACAGCCTCAATTCCTTTTTGCAATAAAGCTTTCATCTGGCTGAAATTTGCGAAACTGCCTTCAGGCCATAAAAATCCATTGTTAATTTCATTTCCAATTTGAATATAATCTGGATGAATTTGGGTCATGATTTTACTTGTGAACTGATAAACACTATCTTTCAAATCTGTTATATTCAAAGTTTGCCATGCTAAAGGTTTTGTTTGTTGAGATGGATCTGCCCAAGAATCTGAATAATGAACTGTCAAAAAAACTTTCATTCCCATAGCATGTATTTCTTCTGAAAGAATTTTTACTGTTTCCAAAGTAGAAGTTGATTCTAAAGGATTGTTCCAAACTCGCAATCTTATCACATTTACGCCCTTGCTTTTAAGTGTCAAAAGCATATCTTCCGATTGGTTGTTTGCATTTTTAATTGAAATTCCTGACAACCTTATTTCGGGAAGCATGGACATATCCGCGCCTTTAATTTCAAGGGTTTTAACGGCTTTTACTTCAGGAGAAGGTGTTTTCTTTTTACTACAAGAAAATATACTTGCTGCAAATAAAATTGAAAATAGAAAAACTACTTTGAGATATTTCATAAATAAAAACTATTGATTTTTTAGAATCAAATACTGATAGTTTGTCAAACTCTGACTTGCACCAAAAGTCAAATTTGAATTGTCCAGTGCATTGATCCAAGTGGTTCCTTGTAATGCAGGAGGTATTGTGTAAGTAACAGTACTGTCCCGGGCATTCACCATAATCAAAACTTTTTCGGTACCATAAGTCCTTTGAAAACAAAGTATATCTGAAGAACCTGCAAAGGTTGAGAAAGCTCCTTTTCTAGCCGCATTTGAGGATGAATAAAAGTGCAATATATTTTTATATGCCAATAACATGTCTTGATTGGCGTTCCAATTGATTGGAGACTTAGTGAAAAAAGGTTGTAAACTTGAACGTCCAACTTCTTGACCACAATAAATCAATGGAACTCCGCGCATGAAAATAGTTGATACAGAAGCCGCCAAAGCGCCCAATTTCCCATTGTAAAGTGTCATTGGACTGCTATTCCACGCTGATTCATCGTGATTGGTTGTGAAGCGGATTTTATGTTTTCCAGCTGGAACTGAGGAATATTCTGAAACATCGGTTGAAAAAATACCTGATGTTGCCGTACCTCCCCAACAATTTTGCGTCGCCGTGTAAAAATTCCAACCGTAAGTCATATCAAAACCAGCTGTATAATGATCATTTCTGATTCCCTCAGCCAAAAAGACCAAACTTCGATTTGGAATAGATTTTAAGGCCGTAATTGCTTGATTCCAAAAATCAAAAGGAACACCATCTGCGTAATCGCATCTAAAACCATCTACATTTGCTTCTAAAACCCAATATTTCATCGCGTCAATCATTTCAAGTCGCATTTCAGCATTCGAAAAATTTAAATCAGCGACATCATTCCAATTCGTTCCTGCTGGTTTCACAATATTTCCAGCGCCATCTTTGGTGTACCACTCAGGATGTGCAGTAATCCATGGATTATCCCAAGAGGTATGGTTGGCAACCCAATCCAAAATGACTGTCATATTTTGTGCATGTGCCAACGTCGTCAATTGTCTCAAATCCTCTAAATTGCCATATTCTGCGCTAATTTCCTTGTAATTTTTGACGCAATATGGAGAGTTTACTCCATTTAAAACTCCTTCAGAATAGATGGGCATTAACCAAATTGTATTCACTCCCAATGCTTTTATTTCGGACAGTCGACTAATTACACCCTGTAAATTTCCCGCTGTACTAAAAGCACGCAAATTTACTTCATACATCACCACATCTTCCGTAGCTGGCACATTTGCAAAAGGTGTTCCGTACTGGACATATCCAGTCGGTGTATTTTCAACTATTGGGTCTTTTTCCTTTTTACAAGAAAAAAGTACAAGTGCAAAGCTTACTAAAATTAGAAATTTTAAATTCATCATAATATGGTATTCACTAAAAAATAAAGGGGTATTTATTTTCGACTTTTGGAAATTTTGAAGTAAAGTAAAGGTACAAAATAAAATATTGCAAAAACAATTAATTCAATCTTCTTGTTTAATCAAACCAAATTTAGAGGCAATCCAATAGGTGCTAAAAAAATCTTTATCTTTTGAAAATAATCCAGTTTTTCCTCCCTGCCCTTCTCCCTCTCCTGGATCCACCATTAATTCATGTCCTAAATAACGCACTTCCAAAAATGAAATTAGTTCGTTTTTTGCTGAATCTTTGTAAACAAAATTTACAAAATCATTGTGGCCGTTAAAATCATATATTGTATCAGTCGGAATTGGTGAAATTTGATGTAAATCGGCCCATTGCAAAATCAATTGGCGTGAATTTTCAATATTCACAACTTGGTCTCCTCTTCCATGTATGACAATTAATTTAGGAAACTTTTTAATTGAATCTTGGTGTTGTTTGAAAACAAATTTAGACCAATCTTTTCCAGATTTCTTTGAGGGAGACAATAATGTTCCAAATGCTTTCATCGGATTGGTTGCACTGTAAAAAGGCCCACCAGCTAAAATTGCACCCATTTGAAAAGTTGATGGATAATCTGCCATCAATGCAACTCCCATGGCTGCTCCAGCAGATAAACCATAAACGAAGATTGAATCTCGATTTAATTTCAAAGAATCAATCGCATAATCAATCATTTGCTTAATTGAAAAGACTTCTCCATGATCTTTATCGATGTCTTTCTTTTGAAACCAATTAAAACAATCGTTTGGATTATTACGCTTTTTTTGTTGAGGATATAAAACTGAAAAACCTTGCTTATCAGACAACTTGTTCCAACCAGATTGTACCGAAATCGAACTCGCATCTTGCGTGCAACCGTGCAAAACAACCACTAAGGAATTTTTAGACTTGTGATTTTTTGAAACATGCAAAAACATTTCCAGATTTCCGGGATTCGAACCAAAATCTGAAATCTCAATTAAGTCGATTAGACCTACAACTGCGTGAAATTGTAAAACTAAAAAAAGTACTAAAATCCTTTTAATCAAAATTACAAGCTATTATTTTTTGGCAGGAGTAGTCATTGTCACTAAATACTTCAATATTAAATCTTCTTGTTTTGGACTGATAGTCAATGTTTTTTCATTAGCCATATTGGTCATTTCAGCAACAATGTGAGGCCATTTAGTAGAAGATTCTGAAGTTGGACTTTTCAAAGAATGACAAAGTGCACATTTTTCGCTGTAAAGCGTTTTTCCTTCGTTCAACTCTGCCAAAGTGTAATTTGGATAGATTGCCTTTACCTTTTCCACATCTTGTTGAGAAAGTTCTGCTGTTTTCATGGTTGAACAAGCTACAAGAAGGCTTATTGTACTAATGTATAGAATATTCTTTTTCATAATGTTAATTATCTATCGCTAAAATAATATTTAATTTCCAAGTAAGCTTTACAGAAAGAAAAAATTGATTCAAAGTTTCGAAATAATAGCAAAAAGCTGATTAAAATCTATGGGTTTAATTAAAATATGGGTATCCTTCCGCTAGATGTAAATTGATGAATGTAATATTGTGTTGCCAATAATTTCAATTTTACCAAACTATCCGTTTTTTCGGGCGCTTCAGGAGAAAAATTATTGATATCATTCTGCGAAAATCCGTGATTTACAAAAAATAAAACAATTAATAAGCGCAACAATTTTCCCATAAATCAAAAATAAGCTATTTTCAATCATCTTTGATAAATCTCAATCGGCAAAAAATCTGGATCTGGAAAAAATGTAAAATGTTTATTCGTAATTTCATCTATTCTGATTGGTTCGACTGCAATTTGCTTTGATTGAAGAAATGAAACCGATTCAAAAATATCGTCCACCTCAAATGCCACATGTCTCAATCCAAGCGCTTCAGGTCTAGAAATACGTTTGGGTGGATTTGGAAACGAAAATAATTCAATTGCATAACGGCCATTCAAAGTTAAATCAACTTTATATGAATTTCTAGCTTCCCTGAAAATCTCGCTTTGCACTTTAAATCCTAAAATTTCTGTATAAAAAACCTTGGACTTATCAAGATCACTACAAATAATCGCAATGTGATGAATTTGATTGATTTTTAGCATGATCCATCGATTTCTAACAGCACATTTCCAACCTTTTGTGCCGACTCAACATACTGATAAGCTTCAACAATTTCTTCCATTGAATAAGTTCTATCAATCAATGGCTTAAATTCATTAACCAAAACCAAACCTGCTAAAAACTGGACATCTTCCAAATAGATAAAAGGAATCGGAAACAACACCTTTTTCTTGCTAAAAATAGGAGTTAATAAGGCCAACCAGACATTTGCTCCGTGCTTTCCTAATTCAGTAGAAATGTAAATTCCCCTTTCTTTCAGTACTTTTTTGCCAATTTTAAATGATGATTTTCCAACGGCATCAAAAATCAAATCAAATTTTTCTGGCGATTGTGTATAATCTTCTTTTTGATAATCAATCACTTTATCAGCACCCAAAGATAACATTAGATCAACATTTTGCGTGTTGCAAACAGCTGTTACATGTGCACCAAAATGTTTTAAAAGCTGGACAGCTGAAGATCCAATTGCACCTGTCGCTCCATAAACCAATACTTCATCACCCGCTTTAACCTTGGCTGCGCGAATATCACACAAAGCATAATGTGCTCCTTCACAAATTGCAGCTGCATGGTTTAATTGAATATTTTCAGGAATCAAAGCCAAATTGGATTTTTCATTTAAACATAAATATTCAGCATGCGCTCCAAAAGTTTTATCGTTGTAACCGAAAACTTTGTCGCCAATTTTGAAACCAGTCACTTCTGATCCGATTTCAGCAACAATTCCTGCAAATTCATTTCCTAAAATTTGATTTTTAGGTTTCAAAAGCCCACTGAAAAAACGAGAAATAAAATATTCAGCGCTGCGAAAACCACAATCAGTGCGATTCACTGTAGCATACTTTACCTTAATTAAGATTTCATTTGATTTGGGGACCGGCTTTTCAACTTCCGCCAAAGAAACTACTTCAGGAGGACCATACTTTTTATAAATGCAAGCTTTCATGTAGTTTGATTTAAGTTAAAAATAAGCTTTATTTTTGTAACTCCATTTCCATCAAATACATATCTAATCCTTTCGACCAAAAATCAGGATGAATTTCTTTCAATTCAAAGCCATGTTTTTGATAAAAGGGGAAAACCAATTGAGAAGTTCTAACAATGATTTTTTGTAAATTGTAATTATTCTTAAGAAACGAAATTCGATGTTCCAACAATTGACTGCCTAGTTTTTGCCCGAAAAAATCTGGGTGAATCATTCCCCAACTGATGATTCCAAATTGCTTTTTAATATTCAAATTAATCCCGCCGCAACCAACAATTCGGTGATTCTTTTCTATCACAAAATAGGATTCAATTTCGCAATCCAAGTACCGAACAAAATCATTTTCTTCTTCGAAACCAAAATATTTTGGAGTGTTCAATCGCAATAAATCAATCAAAAGTGATTTATCATTCTTTTCATAGGGTCTTATTACTGATTGATTTTCCATTCATTGAATTTAAAATTAATACACATCAATGATTTCAATATCGAAAACCAAGATTGAATGCGGTGGAATATCTGGCAAGTTATTGTCGCCATATCCTAATGTTGGCGGAATGATTAATTTGGCTTTTCCACCCTTTTTCAAATACATAAAAGCTTCTTTCCAGCCTTCGATCAATTTTGAAACTTCAAAGGTGATTGGCGTACGTTTGTGCATGCCATCAAATGTTTTTCCGCTGAGTAATTTTCCTGTGTATGTGAAACTCACTTCGTCATTGAATTTGATAAACTCGCCATCTCCAACATTCTCGATGTAATAGTACAAACCAGATTCTGAGCGCTCATATTTGATATCTGATTTCGCAATAAATTTCTCTATTTTTTGATCAAATTTCGATTTATCTTCTTCGGAATAAGTTTTACAACCTACTAAAAATAAAGTAATTATTGCGAAAGTAAAATATTTCATCTTCTAAATTTTATAATTTATAGTTTGACGGGAGTTACCGTAAATCCTTCTTTTTCCAACAAACGAATTACACCATTTTCTCCACCTAAATGTCCAGCTCCGACAGCAATAAACGCTTTTCCTTGCGAAACATAGTTCTTGATTTTCGGAATCCAATTTTTATTGCGATTGTCTAAAAATGCATTTTGCTCTTCCGCCAAAACTCCGCCTTCAGAGTGAATCATATTGTACAAAGAATCGATGCGCTGACGTCTGTAAATCTGTTGCATTTGCATGCTCATTTCATTCGATTTTGCTTCATCTCTAATTCCAGCCATCACCATTTCAGCTTGTTGTTCTTTGGTCAAATCATCAAAAATTTTCATTTGATCGGCGATTGTTTCCAATCCTTCCATTTTGATTTTGTTCTTATTGGCAATATTTTGGAAAGTCATTTCGTAAGATTCTGTTTTTCCCATGAATTGCATTTGCGTTGCAGTTTGAACCAACACGAAAGGCTTGAATTTAGAAAAAGTTGTTTTGAAAGCCTTCTCGTCCATCATCATTTTGGATTTGGTCCAAGCTAAAATGGTGTCCATTTGTTGAGGCGTAAAAAAATCATAAAAAGTTCCTTCTTTCAAAACCACATATTTCATCGCTTCTGCTTGATCTGGAATTCCTGCGATTTCCATCACCAATAAATCCGACTTTTTGACCAATTTTTCTAAACTTTCTGGAAAATAGAAATATTGTTTTTCAATCAAATGCATCGTTCCGAATAGATATGAAGGCTGTTTGAGTCCATTTCCTTCAATTTTCCAAAGCAAAGATGTTTGCTCTGGCGCGGTTTGATTGCTTTTCCAAAGGAATGAAGATAAGGTGATAAACAAACTTAAAATCCCAAAGGAATAGTACCATTTTCTATTTTTCATGTGGTATTTTTTTCAATTTGAAACAAAATTAAGACTCTAATCTGCTCAAATTATCAATTTAAGTATCAATTAAAATATTTTGAGGACAAGTGGTTAATTGACGATTTCAGCCAAGTAATTATCATCGACATTGTAGATTCTCGAAGCTTTCAAACCAGCGTTTTTGGCTGATTGAAATAAGTTGTCAAAATCGACATACAACCAATCAAACCACGGACCAATTTCTTTTTTATATTTCATTTGAAAACGGAAATTGCCGTAATATTCGGTGTTTAAATCTACCCACATCGATCCGTCTTCATCTTCATATAAATATTTGATATCAGAAGAATCGCAATACAATTTTCCGCCTGGTTTTAACAAAGTTTTCGCGTGAGCCAATGTTCTTTCAAGATTAGCAAGTGTACCTGCAATTCCAATTCCATTCATCAACATCAAAATGGTATCAAATTGTTCACCTTTTAAATCAAAAAAATCAATTTTATTGGCTTTTAAACCATTAGAATTCATGAATTGCACTGCACCTTCAGAAATATCGATGGTTTGAACATTCAATCCTTGTTCTTGTAAGTATTTCGCGTGAAATCCAGCACCAGCGCCAACGTCCAACACATCACCTTTAGCCAAACTCAGCGCCAATTTTTCCAATTCTGGCATTTCGTCATATTGTCTGAAAAGTACTTCTAAAGGAATAATATCGTCTTCACAAATTTCTGAAGAAACAATGATATCATCAGGTTTGTTGGTTTTTGCGTATTCCAAAATGGCTTTACCAATTGGATCTCCGTTGAAATTGCTCATGCTAATTTAATATTCATATTCATCGTATCCAGCCATGTCTTCGTCTGAATATCCATCTTCAAAATCGTCGTCTGAATCAAAATCATCTTCTTCATCTAATCCAAATTCCTCTTCTTCCTCCAAATTCACGATTCTTGAATCCTCTGGTGGCGCCATTCCGATTGACAAAACGGTGGTTGGTGTTTCAACAATTTCTTCTGTTTTTTCAAGTAATTCAATCAAGAAAATCCACATTCTCAGAAAATCGTACACCAAAATCACTTTTTGATCTGGTGCTTCCATGAAATCACGCAATTTCGCACCAGACATTACAGAAGCAACTTCATCAATTGATTCGTCGCCATAATTCATGTCCATCAAGCTGATTTCGTGACCTTTGTCCCAATCATCATTGGAAATATAAAATGAAGCCATTTGATCACCTTGAAATCTAAAAGATGAAATAATGGCGTGATACAATGATTCGAAATTGTCGTTTTCGTCTATTAAAATGTCTCTGAAGATTTCACTTTCTTGCTCTGTATCTAATAAAACACGAAATTTTAATGTACCCATGGGTTTGAATTTTGTTCTAAATTAAAAAGAATCTTTAAACGATTAAATTTTTACTGGTTTTAATCCAATTTTTTCTGCTAAAAATAACAAATGTTCGAAAGCTGCTTCAAAATTGTTTTCAATGGTGCCTTCCAAAATTGCATCTTTAATTTGTGTTTTCAACGATCCGATTTCTGCACAAGGTTTTAAATCAAAAGTACTCATAATCAATTCTCCAGAAACAGGAGGTTGAAAGTTTCTGATTTTGTCTTTAGCTTCCACATCTTTCAATTTCATAGAAACAATATCGAAGTTTTTCTTGAACTTTTGGACTTTAAACTCGTTTTTTGAAGTAATATCAGCGTTGCAAAGCGTCATCAAATCTTCAATGTCATCGCCTGCTTCAAATAGCAATCTTCTGATGGCAGAATCCGTTACATGCCCTTTCACCAAGGAAATCGGACGCAAATGCAATCTCACCAATTTTTGCACATATTTCATTTTGTGATCTAAAGGTAATTTCAGATTTTTGAAAATCTTTGGAACAAAACGCGCGCCCAAATCTTCGTGTCCGTGAAACGTCCAACCTATTACCGGATCAAATCTCTTTGTTGGCGGCTTCGCAATATCGTGCAGAATTGCAGCCCAACGCAACCACAAATTGTCTGTATTTTCACTGATATTATCTAGTACTTCTAAAGTGTGGTAAAAATTGTCTTTGTGCGACTTTCCTTGAATCACATCAATTCCATACAATGCGACCATTTCAGGAAAAAACTGATGCAATAATTGGGTAGAAAACAACAATTTAAATCCGCGAGAAGGTTCTTTTGACAAGATGATTTTGTTCAATTCGTCGTTGATTCTTTCTCTCGAAATGATTTCCAAGCGCGAGGAATTGTCTTTGATGGCTTGCAGACTTTTGTTTTCAATCGTAAAATTGAGTTGTGTCGCAAATCGAATGGCGCGCATCATTCGCAAAGGATCATCCGAATAGGTTTGTGCTGGTTCTAAAGGTGTTCGAATAATTTGTTTTTCCAAATCTTCTACTCCACCAAATGGATCAATCAATTCACCAAAATTATCAGGATGCAAACTCAAAGCCAAGGCGTTAATCGTAAAATCACGGCGATTTTGATCATCGCTTAGCGTTCCACTTTCCACCAAAGGTTTGCGAGAATCTTCTCTGTATGATTCTTTTCGAGCACCAACAAATTCAATTTCCAAATCTTTGTATTTGAATTGAGCTGTGCCATAATTTTTGAAAAACGACACTTTTTTGACTCGCAAAATTACTGCACATTTTTCAGCAAAGTCCATTCCACTGCCCAAAACAACGATATCAATGTCTTTGGAAGGACGTTCTAAAATCAAATCACGCACATATCCTCCAATCACAAAAGCCTGAATTCCATATTCTTTACAGATTTGTGAAGCGATTTTGAAAACAGGATGTTTTAAGTGATGAGCGAGATTTGTATTTTTCATTGCGGGTGCAAATATACGGGATTAATCGGTAATTGAAAAATCAGCTACGATGCATTTCGACAAAGCTGATTTCTTTTTTATTTAAGCTATTTAGTTTTTCTCACGCAAATCCAATTAATGAATGAAATTTAATTCATTAATGAGTAAAATTTGATTTAATGAATTAAATTTCATACATTCGTATCAAATTAGTTATATTTCTAAATAATGAATGAAATTTAACGCATTATATATAAAAAATATTCGTTATGAATGATATTTCATACAATAAAGAAGGTAGTGATCAAGTCATTTTGCAAGAAATTGGAAATTTCATCAAGCAACGTCGCATTGACCGAGGAATCACGCAGGAAGAATTAGCCAAACAAGCTGCCGTCAGTCGTTCTACACTCAGTTTGATTGAGCGAGGAGAAAATATTGCACTTGGAAATTTAATCAAAGTCCTGCGCATGTTGGATGCATTATATGTTTTCAACGCGTTTAAATCTTACGATGAAATTAGTCCACTTCGATTAGCTAAAATTGTGAGTGAGCCACGTCAACGCGCTTATTCAAGAAAGAAAAATACCGACGAAAATGATTTAGGATGGTAACAACTGCCTATGTAAAATTGTGGGGACAAATTGTGGGCGCAATTGCCTGGAATCCTGAAAAGGAAATCGCTTCCTTTGAATACGATCTTAAATTTGATTTAGAAAAGTATGCGGTTTCCCCCATCAAAATGCCTAGTAAAAATCGGATTTATTCATTTCCTGAATTGCGGAATGTGGAAACTTTCAAAGGACTTCCTGGTTTACTAGCCGATTCGTTGCCTGACAAATATGGAAAGGAATTAATCAATGTCTGGTTAGCGCAAAACGGCAGACCAGAAAACTCTTTGAATCCAGTGGAATTGTTGTGTTTTATCGGCAAACGAGGAATGGGAGCTTTGGAATTTGAGCCAAATGTGCAACCTGATACAAAATCCTACACCTTGGAATTGTCTGGCTTGATCGAAACGACCAAAAAACTCTTACAAAAAAAAGAAAATGTGCAATTGCATACCACCAATAAGATGCGCGATACAATGCTCGATGTACTCAAAATGGGAACATCTGCTGGAGGAGCACGACCAAAAGCAATTATCGCTTACAATGAGCAAACAGGAGAAATAAAATCAGGTCAAGCGCTCACTGAAATAGGTTTTGAACATTGGCTGATCAAATTTGACGGGGTAAACGACGCGCAATTCGGTTCTTCCACAGGTTATGGACGCGTTGAAATGGCATATTACCGAATGGCGACCGACTTTGGAATCGAAATGATGGAATGCAAACTGATTGAAGAATCCGACCGTGCGCATTTCATGACCAAAAGATTTGACCGAAATCAAGCCAATCAAAAATTGCATACACAAACATTTTGCGCTTTGCAGCATTATGATTTTCAAAATATTTATGGTTATAGCTACGAACAACTTTTCCAAACAATGCGGGCTTTGCGCTTGTCATATGCAGAAGCTGAACAAATGTTTAGGCGCATGGTATTTAATGTAATTGCACGAAATTGCGATGATCACACCAAAAACTTTTCATTTTTAATGGACCAAACTGGAAAATGGAAATTGGCTCCTGCTTACGATATCTGCCACGCATATCGACCAGGAAGCGATTGGGTTAGTCAGCACAATTTGAGTATCAATGGCAAACGTAAAGATTTTGTTTTGGCTGATTTTATAACGATTGCAGAACAAAATTCAATTAGAAACCCTAAAAAAATACTTGCTGAATGTATTGAAATTGTTGGAAATTGGAAGATATACGCCAATCAATGCAATGTGGAAACGCAACTCATGGAAGCGATTGAACAAACATTGATTCGAGAAATTATTTGATGAAATTGATTATTTCAACAACAACTAATTAAGCAAACTCAGCCAATTCCATCCAACGTTCAGTTGCCATTTCAATTTTCTGAACGATTTCTGACAATTTAGTGCCGGCTTTCATGATGTCGTCATTGGAAGAATTTGAATCAGAAAGCACATTGGTCAGCGTGTTTTTTTCTTCTTCCCATTTTTCTAAATCCTTTTCCAATTGTTTGAATTCTTCTTTTTCTTTGAAAGATAATTTCTTTTTTTCAACTGGATTATTATTGGCTAATTGAGTCACTTTTACTGCCTCGATTTTCTCTTTTTCTTCGTTTGGTTTTTTGTCGCGCTTGGCATCTTGCGCAATTTGCTTGCGGTATTCTGTATAATTACCAATGATATCTTTGATAGCCCCTTGACCTTCGAAAACAAAAACGTGGTCCACCATTTTATCCATGAAATAACGGTCGTGAGAAACAACGATCAAGCAACCTTCAAATCCACGCAAATAATCTTCCAACACACTCATTACGAAAATATCCAAATCATTCGTTGGCTCATCTAAAATCAAGAAATTTGGATTTGACATCAAAACGGTCATCAATTTCAAACGGCGTTTTTCTCCACCACTCAATTTATACACGTAATTGTAGTGCATGTCGCGGTTGAACAAAAATTTCTCCAAGAATTGCGCTGCAGAAAGTTGCTTTCCTTTTTCTAATGGAATAAATTCTGCGATATCGCGAATGATGTCGATCACTTTTTTATTTTCATCAACTTGAATCAATTCTTGGCTGTAATATCCAAAGACAACTGTATCGCCAACAACCACTTTTCCTGCGTCTAAAGGCTCACGGTCTTGAATCATGTTCAAGAAAGTAGATTTTCCAGTACCGTTGTTTCCAACAATTCCCAAACGTTCTTTGCGTTGAAAATCATAAGAAAAATTGTCAATGATTTTTTTCTCTCCGTAGGATTTGGAGATTTTATGTAATTCCAGAATTTTCGTTCCCAAACGTTCCATTTTGACAGGAATGTCCATTTCAGAATCGTCAATACGTTGACTAGCAGTTTTTTTAATGTCTTCAAAAGAATCAACACGTGCTTTTTGTTTGGTTCCACGCGCTTTCGGCTGACGACGAATCCAATCCAATTCTTTCTTAAATGTGTTTCGCGCTTTGTCAATAGTCGATTGCAATTGATCTTGTCTTTCCGCTTTTTTCTCCAAATAATAAGAGAAATTTCCTTTGTATTTATAGATTGTTTTATCGTCTAATTCTAAGATTGTATCACAAACAACTTCCAAGAAATAACGGTCGTGCGTTACCATTAAAATCGTTGATTTAGATTTTGAAAGGTATTCTTCCAACCATTCAATCATGTCTAAATCCAAGTGATTTGTTGGCTCATCAAGCAACAAAAAATCAGCGTCAGAAACCAATACTTTGGCCAAATTGACCCGTTTTTTCTGTCCACCAGACAAACTACCGATTAACAAATCTGTATTGTCTAATTTCAACACGGAAAGAATTTGTTCAACACGCAATTCGATGTCCCACGCATTCAAATCAGTCATTTCTTCAAAACAAGCATGAATGGCTTCTTCATCGCCGTTTTTCATCGCGATGTTGTATTTTTTAACCGCTAAAATCTCTGGCAAATCATGAGAAAAAACCGCCTCTAAAATCGTTTGATTGTCATCTAAATTTTCTGTTTGCTCCATAAAAGCAACGCGAATATCATTTCTATAAACAATTCTTCCAGAATCATATTGCTCCAACTCCATCAAACAGCGCAACAAAGTTGTTTTTCCGCTACCATTTTTTGCTACAATGGCTACTTTTTGTCCGAGATCAATACCAAAATTGAGGTCAGCAAAAAGTACTCTATCACCAAATGATTTTGTGAGATTTTCAACGGAAAGATAATTCATGAATTGTTTTTTTCTTGAGTAAAGGATTGAATGCTAATTTTTGCGATTCAAGCGTGCAAAGGTACGGGAAAGTTTTAAATAGGAAGAATGTTTGCACTTTTAAGTGGCAAATAAATGAATTTCAAAAAGAAAATTTGAAACTGAAATAATTGTAAAATGGAAAACTTAAATCCGCCAATCTATCTCAAGCGATTCACTGAATCGATGAGTTTTTTGTCTTTATTGATGGATCTCACAGCGAGCAACATCAGAGGAAATCCTAAAACAAGTAGATAAAATCCAAAACCTAGGGAAAGTGTTACTTTGTCTTGGTCGGTGAAATATTTACCTAAAAATGCACCAAATCCTACAAAAACCAAAACAACAAAATAGAACATGGTGGCAAATCTTGCCACTGCCAATTGGGTTTTCAAATTCTTGAAAAGAATTAAAGCGAAGAAACAAACAATCATCAATAGAATTGCGCCAACATAAAATGGCAAAGAAAGCAGATTTATATTTTCACCGGTTTCATTCAATTGCTGAACTCCCATGACATTCAAACGAAAAACAAGTTCTCCAGCAATAAAATTAAAAATGCTTACTCCCAAAGAGATAATTGTTAGGAATACCAAAACAATGGCCAAATAAACTGTTTGAATGCGTTGAATCATGGTGTCAATTATTTATGCAAAGATAAAGTTTTGTTTGGATTTTGAAAGATTGAATTACACATCAAAAATGTAATAAATATTCACCTTTTAAAAGCGAAAATAGTACAAACCGGATTTTTGACATTACCATCACTATTCTCAACGATCACCTCCAACGAATCGAAGTCGGAATATTTGAATTTTGAAGTCAATCTTGCATCAATTGGATAAAATGTGTTCAAACTTGCAACACGTGTTCCGATGTAATCTACACACAACTCTTCTCTTTGCTCATTTCTATATCCAAACAACAATGCTTTTGGAACACTTTTTTCAGAACTGATTTTTTGCAAGTAATTCAATTGAAACGCAATTTTAGAATTCTTTGATTTTGAATCTGCTTTAAAAAATAAACTTGGCAAAGTTCCATGAAATTCTTTGGCAGATTTGTTTTTTGAATCCAGCATCCAAACTTTTTTTGTTGGCTCGAATTTAAAGCTTGCCACTTTTTTATATTCTTTCAGTTCAAAATTCGGCTGTTTGGTATGGAAAACCCATTCAAATCTGGCGCCTTGTTGCAAAAAGATTTGCTCAAACCGCGCTTGATTCATGTCCGCATAGTGCAAAATCGAACGAACCAATTGGTAATTTAAAATCAAGTTGTATTGAATCATTAAAAATGTAAAAACAACAATGAGTATTTTGAATAATCGATTCAATCGCTGAATCATGAAGACTATTGGAATAATCAAAACAGGAAAAATATCTATCATCGCGCGCATTCCCAAACTTCCGCCATAATACCAACACCACCATGATGCAAGCACATACGTGTAAATCAAAGTGAAAATCAAAAACCAAAGCAATGCAAAGCGATTTGATCGATACAAAAACCATAATGCAGGAAAAATCAACAACAAAAACGGTGAATAAACAAAAAGTCCTTTGCGAAAACCAAATAAAACTTCCGGGATTTTTGGATTAGTCAAGAAATCAAACTCTTCAGTACTGTAGGCATTGAATTGCCAAATTCCATGCTGTGAATGGATGTTCCAAAACTGTAAGAAAATCAAAAAACCAAAAATCAAAACGCCCATCAAAAGCACCCATCTTTGAGTAGAAACAATATTTTTAATGTATCCCCACAGTTGATTCAATGAATTGAAAAAGAAAGGGATAAAAAGTACGATTAGCAAATTAGTCGGTCTGACAATCGTGATTAACCCCAACAGAAAGAACAGCCAAATCAAATCTTTCTTTGTTTGATTTTCTACATAATTCTTTACTTTCAAAAGGAAAAAAGCAACTAAACCAAAAGTGAAAACATGTGAAAACGAAGGGTCGTAAACGATGTAATAATTCAAATTCGTTCCAAAAGTCAATCCGATGATTCCGATCAAAATGGCACTTCTAGAAATTTGAAACTTCTGGAGTAAACTCAATAAACTCAAAACACCTAACAACCAAAACGCCAACGCTGCGGCAAAAACAGAAAACTGATAACTGATTGAATATCCGTCTGCATCACCACCAAAAAGTTTTGTCAATTGATGATTGATCCAAAAAAATGGTGACATGCAAATTGCGGTTCCTATAAAATATTTGTCTTGAAATTGTTTTTCATTTTTGGGAGAAATTCCCTGAAAAAATTTCTCCTTTGGATATTTGTTTTGAATAAAATGGGCAAATTCAAAGTGATCAGTTTCGTAAATAAAATATTGAGGTAAATAAGCATAATAACCACTTCCATCACTTGTTATGTTTGCTCCGACTTCGTGTTTGTGCTTATTGTGACTCGTGTATTTATAATGTTTATCGCCTTGCGCACCTAATATGTAGGTCATGACAATCAACAAAACAATCGTTGCTGATTTCTGATTAAACCAATTCAAAAATTTATTCAAAAAAATCATTTTTGCGCAGTTTGTCTTAGCCAAAAATCCATCAACACAATCGCAGTCATTGCTTCAACAATCGCCACAGCTCGCGGAACAACACAAGGATCATGTCTTCCTTTTCCATCTAATGTGATTTCATTTCCAGCTGAATCGATACTTTGTTGTGATTGCATGATTGTCGCTACAGGTTTGAAAGCAGTTTTGAAATAAATCGGCATTCCGTTGCTTATTCCGCCTTGTATTCCACCACTGTAGTTCGTTGTCGTTGAACCATCGCTTTTGAAAATATCGTTGTGTTCTGAACCATACATTTCAGCGCTTGAAAAACCTGAACCTATCTCAAATCCTTTGACGGCGTTGATTGACAGCATGGCTTTTCCTAATTCAGCATGTAATTTATCAAAAACTGGTTCCCCTATACCTACGGGAACGCCATTGACAATACACGAAACGCAACCGCCAATGGTATCTCCTTTTTTGCGCGTTTCCATAATCAAAAGCTCCATTTCCTGAGCTAAATTCAAATCTGGACATCGAACAATGTTGCTTTCAATCAAATTAAAATCAGCTTCTTGAATCGCTTCATCGGTCATTTTTATTTTACCAACTTGAGAAACAAATCCGTAAATGGAAATTCCATTTTGTTTCAAAAACAATTTAGCCAAAGCACCTGCTACAACTCTACTTGCAGTTTCTCTTGCGCTTGATCTTCCACCACCACGATAATCTCGATGACCGAATTTCTTATCATAAGTAAAATCAGCATGAGAAGGGCGAAATTGGTCTTTTAAATGGTCGTAATGATTGGATTTTGCATCTTCATTTGGAATCAAAAATCCAATTGGTGCGCCGGTAGATTTTCCTTCAAAAATTCCTGATAAAAATTGAACTTGATCCGATTCTTTCCTTTGTGAAACGATATTAGATTGGCCAGGTTTACGTTTGTCTAACTCTGCTTGAATGAACTCCAAATCAATTTCAATATTCGCTGGAAAACCATCAACTACACCGCCAATCGCAATGCCGTGTGATTCACCAAATGTTGAAACCGTGAATAATTTTCCGAAAGTTGAACCTGCCATGTTGAATGTTGATATTGAAAAATCTGAGTAAAGTTAATGATTTACTAGAAATTGAAACACAAAAAAAGAATCAACCCATTGCTGAATTGATTCTTTTTAAAAATTGATACTTATATTATTTACAGATTGTTTCTTCTGTCATTTTCAATATTTTACGAACTTCTTCCAAAGTTGGTGCTTCCGCATACGTTCTCAACACTGGTTCAGTTCCAGAAGCACGAATCATCAACCATCTTTCGTCATCGAAGAAATACTTCCATCCGTCAATCGTTTTCACTTCGCGGATTTTGTAGTCACCAAAATGTGTGTAAACATTGTTATTACAGTTTGCGATGATGCTTTGTTTCAACGCTTCTGTGATATGTAAATCATTTCTTTCAAATTTGAATTCGCCTACAATTTCGTATACCTCATCGATTAATTCATCCAAAGATTTTCCAGATTTCGCCATGAATTCCCAAATGATTAATCCCATCCAAATTCCGTCTCTTTCAGGAATGTGTCCTTTGGTAGCAATTCCGCCTGATTCTTCACCACCCAATAAAACGTCTTGCTCGACCATGATTGTCGCGATTTCTTTGAAACCGATTTTGGTTGTGATGTGCTCCAAACCGTAATGTGCAGCTAATTTTTCAATGCGTGGCGTACAACTGAAAGCCGTTACCACTTTACCTGACATTTGCTTGTATTTCACCATGTAGTGAATTAACAATAGGATAATATGATGTGAATCAACAAACTCTCCTTTTCCGTTGTATAAACCGATTCTATCAGCATCACCGTCAGTTGCCAAAGCGCAATCGATATGACCATCAGCAATGATGAAATTGGCTAATTCTTGTAAATTTTTAGCAATTGGTTCTGGTGCTTGTCCGTAAAATGAAGGATTATGCTCGCAGTGTAGAAAATGTGTTTCAGGCAAAATTCTCTTCATGGCATTTTGTCCTGCACCATACATCGCGTCGTACGCCAATCTCAATCCTGAATTTTTGATTGCATCTAAATCAAAATTTGCTTTCACGTGATCAACATAACGAGTTTCTAAATCAACGATTTCCAATTGTCCTGAAGCGATTGCTTCTTTCAAGGAAATACTATTTAAATCTAGTGTATTTGTTTCAGGAATAATATCTTCCACTTCTTGCACATGCGCTGGAGACAAAGGTCCGCCGAAATATGCTTTCAATTTGAAACCGTTATATGCTGGTGGATTGTGACTCGCTGTGATTACAACACCGATTCCACAATTGAATTGATTCGCTGCCAAAGAAATCATTGGAGTAGAAACAAAACCCTTCGCCATTTTAACATGAATTCCTTGACTCAAGAAAACTTTTACAGCAGTTTCCACAAACAATTCACCAGCAAAACGACAATCGTGACCGATTACAATACTTGGTTTTTCATAATTTTTTTTTGTCCAATTACCAGTTGCAATTGCCACTCTAGCAACATTTTCCACAGTGAATTCATCTGCAATGATTGCTCTCCATCCGTCAGTTCCAAATTTAATTTTTTGTGCCAATGTATCTTGTTTTAAAATTTTCAACTGCAAATATAGGAAATAAGGTTTATCATTTTGTTATATTATTTCTAGAATATTTTAATAGTCAAGTTGTTAATCTCATTAAAAGCATGCTTAACAATAATTTAAATTTGAGCAATTATTTTCAGCAATTGTTTACTTACTTTTGTTCCATGCAAAAGATACTTTTTTTACTTTTAATAGTATTGGCTTTTAATGCAAAAGCGCAAGACTACAAGATTGGTTTTTACAATGTTGAGAACCTTTTTGATACCATAAACGACCCTAACAAAGACGACGAAGAATTTCTTCCAAGCGCTGAAAACAATTGGAATGGAAAGCGTTACATGGAGAAAATCACGCATATCAACCAAGTTTTGGGAGAAATGGGAAATGTGTTAGCTGTCGGAATGGTTGAAATTGAAAATGCAAATGTGTTGAGAGACGTCATTCGATTTTCTCCAACGATGTCAAAAACACATGGAGTTGTTCATTACGAAAGTCCTGACGAAAGAGGAATTGATGTTGGTTTGATTTATGACAGTATTCACCTGAAATTACAAAAATCTGGTTCAATCCGATTTACTTTACCAGGAATGGAAAAACCAAGTTCGCGAGATATTTTATGGTCAAAATTCACTTCAAAAAAAGATACGATTTTCATGATGGTCAATCACTGGCCGAGTCGTCGTGGTGGTGAAGATAAAAGTGAACCAAATCGCTTGGAAGCAGCTAAAAATGCACGCATTTTCATTGATTCAGTTTTGAATGTAAATCCAAAAGCGAAAATCATTTTTATGGGTGATTTAAACGATTATCCGACAAACAAAGCGCCGATGTTGATTGCTGAAAAGTTGCAGCCACAAATCATTAAAACATCTGGAGAATATGGCGGAAGTTATTTCTACAACAATGCGTGGGACATTCTAGATCACATGTTGGTTTCACCGGGAAGTTTTAGCAAAAAGTGTTTCAAAGTTGTGCCTAACTCGGGAAAGATTTATTCTCCAAAATATTTGATGGAAGAATACAAGGGAAATATTCAACCGTTCAGAACTTACGGAGGAAAGAAATACTTAGCCGGATATTCAGATCATTTACCTGTGTCGATTACAGTAAAATTGAAATAAGAAAAAGCTCTAAAATGAAAAAAGTATTCTTTTGGGAATACTTTTTTTTTGCGCTCTAAATTAAAGCTTTCAAGGCAATTGCGTCACGTACAAAAACTTCTTTTGGGCTGATTCAAAAGGTCTGTAAATGTAATATGCCTTCCCTCCATTGATGGCAACTTTGTCAACGTATTTGTGCTCAAATTGAATTTTGTCTCCCAAAACACCAGTTCTCAAATCGATTTTCTGGACAGAACAAATTCCAGCTTTCTCAAAAAACGCATAAACTTCGCCTGTAATTTCGTCTTGAAGTAAGTTTCTTTTCCAACCAGTTTGTTTGGGTTGATAATGATGAAAAATAGGAATACTGTCTAATTTGTTTCCTCTCGAATCAAATGAAAACAGCAAATCTTTATAATAATCAAATACATAAATTGAATCATTTCTGCGAAACATCGGTGCATACAATTCTTTGTAGTAAACTGTATTCGTGAAATAATTCGCGCCAACCCAAATTTCTTTGTCGATTCCTGTTTCTATCTCTTTGTTGGCAGCCCAAAGTTTGGTTCTCACGTCTACCCATTTGTATTCAGCGCGATACAATTCCATCATCAAGTCATCTTTGATCTCCATGATTTTTGAATAGGTTGAATCCAATTGGTCAAAAGCCAAATAGTCGAACGCTGGATAATTCGGGTTGAAATTGGAAAAAAACAATTTAGATTGGACTGTATCAACCACTGGAAAGATGTATTTCATATAATACGCCTTGTCTATAGTAGAAATACCGATATTACTCTTTTCTCTATGGATTCCATAAACGCCATTATCGCAAACGACATGCACATTTCCGCGAAAATCATGGATCAATTCTTTTGGATTTTCTTTCAATTTAAAACTTTGCAATACTTGTTTTCCATCGTAAATCAACAATTCGCTTCCTTTGTCTAATCTCTTTGGATAAGCCAACAAAAGCAATTCTCCATTAGGCAAAATTTCAAAATCAGAAACGCTTAATTTTTCAGACTGAAAAAGCACTTGCACTGCGCCAGGAGCCAAAACGACCACTTCGTTGAGCATTTTAACCTTCGTTTTGGTTAGATAAACAGTTTTTCTAATCGTATCTCCCGAAAAAATTGATTTTGGTGGAAAAACGGCCAATGATTCAGAATCATAGTAACCATGATCCATAGAAATAGTGAACTTTTCGGTAGAAAGTAATTTGACAAGTATTTTGCCTGAAAAATTGGACTTCACTTTAAATGAAGAATCTTCCAATTGAAAAAGTGCATTTACATTTGGAATATTTTCTTGCGTGTTTTTGTCTTTACAATTCAACTCAAATACAAAACTTGTTTGTGCGTTTACTTTTACTACCAGCAAAAGCAAAACAATGAATAGCCATTTTTTCATAGTTTGTCAATTTCTAGAAAGATGCAAGTTTGAGCAAAATTCCATAAAAAAAGCTCCCAAAATGAATTGGAAGCTTTCAAAAAATAAATATTTCAAATTAAGCCTTTAAAATCCAGCCAAATGTATCTTCTACTTCACCCGATTTGATTGCATCCATAAAAGCACTTACTCTATTTGAAAAAGTTCTTCCATCGATTGGAGGCAATTCTAAAATTTCATCTCTGTATCCAATTTTAGCAATGTGTGCAATTGTAGCAGCCGTTCCAGCACCAAAAGCTTCAGTCAAACTTCCGTCTTTGATTGCATCAACCAATTCTTTCACACTTACTTTGCGCTCTTCAACTTCCATTCCCCAAGATTGAGCAACTTCGATGACACTGCGCTTGGTAATTCCTCGTAAAATTGTATCGCTGTCTTCAGAAGGTGTAATTAATTTTCCATTGATAACCAACATGATGTTCATTGTACCACTTTCCTCAATGTACTCGTGCGTTTTAGCATCTGTCCACAATAATTGGTGGAAACCATTCATTTGTCCCTGTTTTGCAGGATACAAAGAAGCGCCGTAATTTCCAGCAGCTTTTGCTCTTCCTACACCACCTTCAGCAGCTCTAGTATAATGTTCTTCAATTTTCACATTTACTGGCTCTGAATAATAAGCGCCAACAGGACAAGTAAAAATGATAAATTTATATGTTTCAGAAGGTCTAATTCCTACAAATTCGTCTGTTCCGAACATAAATGGACGAATATATAATGAATATCCAGGTCTATTTGGAATCCAATTACTATCAACTTCTACTAATTTACGCACACATTCCACGAATAAATCTTCAGGAACGATTGGCATGCACATACGGTCACAAGACTCATGAAAACGACGCGCATTCATTTCAGGACGAAAAATCAATACATCACCTGTAGCGGATTTGTTTGCTTTCATTCCCTCAAAAATCGCTTGACCATAGTGAATTGCAGAAGTTGCTGGATGAAATAAAAAACTTCCAAACTCCATTATTTCTGCTTCTTGCCAAGCTCCATCTCTGTATTCCATCATCAACATGTGATCAGAAAACACTTTACCAAAAGGCAAATTTTCCCAATCTACTTGACTGATTTTGGAATGTTGAGTTGGGGTCACTCTAATGTTTGTTTTTTCTTGTAACATAATCTTTTTTTCGATGTGCGAATATAATTGAATTATTTAGGGAATTCAAGTTTTTAAAGATATTCTCACTATTTATTTTGTTAATTTTGACGAACGGTTATAATCTGCACAACTTTGGAGCAAAGTAGAAATATTTTAAAAAAATACTGGGGATTTGATCTTTTTCGTCCAATGCAAGAAGACATTGTCGATTCTGTGATTTACGGAAAAGATACTTTGGCACTTCTTCCAACTGGCGGAGGGAAATCAATCTGCTTCCAAGTACCCGGAATTGCGCGTGAAGGAATCACAATTGTTGTTTCTCCATTGATCGCTTTGATGCAAGACCAAGTAGAACAACTTCAAAAAAGAGGCATCCGTGCCAAAGCAATTACCAGCGGAATGTCGTACCGAGAAATTGATATTACACTAGACAATGCCCGTTTCGGCGGATTGGATTTTCTCTATACTTCTCCTGAAAGATTGCAAACAACACTTTTCATCGAAAGATTCAAGCGAATGAATGTTGGATTAATCGTGGTGGATGAAGCACATTGTATTTCTGAATGGGGTCATGATTTTCGCCCGCCTTACAGACAAATCAGTGAACTGCGAAATTACCAACCAAATGTCCCGATTATTGCGCTGACTGCCACCGCTACGCCTGAAGTAAAAGAAGACATTATCGCTCAGTTGAATCTAAAAAACCCTGAAATTTTTGAAGGACCTTTTTTAAGACCAAATTTGAGTTATGAGATATATCCTGTAAACAATAAAGTAAATTCAATTCTTAAATTGGTTAAACAGTTTGAAGGAAATAGCGGTATCATTTATTGTCAAAAAAGAAAAAGCGTCAAAGAAGTCGCCAATTGGTTGATTAGCGAGGGAAATAGAGTTGGAATTTACCATGGTGGAATGGATGCCAAAAGCAGATCCGAAATGATGAGCGCTTGGTTGAAGGGAGATTTACCGATTATGGTTGCCACGAATGCCTTTGGGATGGGAATTGACAAACCAAATGTTCGTTACGTGATCCACTATGAATTTCCAAACAACATTGAAGCGTATTTCCAAGAAGCGGGTCGCGCTGGCCGTGACGGAATGGAATCTAGAACGTTTGTTTTTTACGAAACAAGAGATTTAGAAGAAACAACTTTGCAAATCGACAAACAATTTCCTCCTATTGAAACTGTGAAGAACACCTACAGTTCACTTTGTAATTATTTGAAATTGGCAGTCGGTTCGGGTGAAGGAGAAACGTATCCCATCAACTTAAAAACATTGACAGATAACTTCAAATTGGATTTGATTGAAACTTATCAATCCTTGAAAATATTAGAAATGAACGGCGATTTACAATTCACTGAAAGCGTTTTTCACCCAACAAAAATCAAATTTTCAGTTGGAAATACTGTTTTGTACAGTTTTCAAATCAAATATGAAAACACTGCAAATTTGATTACCTTAATTTCAAGAAGTTATCCAGGAATTTTTGACCAATATTTTGAACTTCATGAAGCAGAATTTTGTAAACGTTTGAATATTTCTCCTGCAGAATTAGAAAAACAACTGAAATTCCTCGAACAAAATGGCATTTTAGATATCAATTGGAAAACTGATTTGCCATTGGTAACTTTCCTTACAGAAAGAGTTCCAGATCAAAACTTCAGATTGATTGAATCTGTTTACCACAACCGCAAAAACTTAGCAGAAAAACGTTGGTTCAAAATGCGTGAACTTCTGACTTTACCTGTATGTCGTTCCCAATACATCATTCAATATTTCGGTCAAGAATCAAAACCTTGTGGAAAATGTGATCATTGTCGATCTTTGAAAAGAGAGGATTATACGCAAGAAGAAATTGGCGAATTACTGCTGGAAAAACTTCACGAACCACATTCCTTAGAAGAAATCAAAGCTGAATATTTGCATATCAAACAAGATCAAATCATTCGCGTACTCAACTGGCTAATGCAAGAAGAACGGATTTTCTATAAGAATGGCAAGTATTGTTGGTGAAAAGAGTGAAATATTTCATAACTATAAATTCTAGCTAAAATTATCAATTGCTTTTCGGAAAAAGATTATGAGTGAAAAGTGTAAGAGTGAAAAACTAAAAGTGGAATTTACTTTCATTGGAAGATTGACTATAAGATTATCATTTCTTCCTCTGAAAAAGATTTTGATTAAAAACTGAAAAAATTTCCATTTCGAGCACTGATTAACTTTTACACTTTTAACTCTTACACTTTTAACTCTTTATTTATTAATTCTCCCCTACTTGCTGTCTCCACATCGCGTAATACAATCCTTTTTGCTCAACCAAATCGTCGTGTTTTCCTGATTCAATGATTTTTCCTTTTTCTAAAACGTAAATCGTATCTGCATACATGATTGTCGATAAACGGTGTGCAATCAAAATGGTCAAGTGATTTTTTGAATCTGAAACTTCTCTAATGGTGTGCGAAATTTCCATTTCTGTCAATGAATCCAATGCACTAGTTGCCTCATCGAAAACCAATAAACGTGGATTTCTAATCAATGCTCTGGCGATAGACAAACGTTGTTTCTCACCTCCAGAAATCTTGATTCCGCCTTCGCCAATTACAGTATCAATGCCATTTTCAGCTCTTGCAACTAATCCTTGACAAGCCGATTTTTCCAACGCAACCATAATTTCTTCGTCGGTTGCATCTGGTTTTACAAACAACAAATTTTCCTTGATAGTCCCTGAAAACAGCTGAGATTCTTGCGTTACGAATCCCAATTGATGGCGCAATTCATTTTTGTCAATCTGATGATGTGGAACGTCATTGTAAATCACTTCACCTTCATTCGGTTGATACAATCCTACCAATAATTTCACTAAAGTCGTTTTACCACTTCCACTAGGTCCTACGAATGCAATCGTTTTTCCTGTTGCAGTTTCAAAATTGACATCAATCAAAGAAGCTTGGGTGGCACTTTTGTGTTTAAAACCAACATTTTTAAAAGCCACCTTTTGAATTCCTCCCATAGGAGTTGGAGTTGCTGATTGTGGTTCAACCTCCGTTTTCAGCAAATCTTCGAAATTCTGCAAAGAAACTTCGCCTTCACGGTAAAGTTGAATGATATTCCCAAGTTCTTGCAAGGGATTAAAAATCGCAAAGGAGAAGAAAAACAAAGTAAAATATTGACCTAAAGTGATTCTATCGTCGAACACTAAATACATCAACAAAATGATCAATGAATTTCTCAACAAGTTGATGATTGTTCCTTGCACAAAACTCAATGAGCGTATGAATTTCACTTTCTTCAATTCAAGCTTCAAGATTTTGTTGGTCGTGGTATTTAACCGTTCAATTTCCTGATCTGCCAAACCTAGACTTTTCACCAATTCAATATTTCTCAAAGATTCAGTGGTTGAACCCGCCAAAGCAGTTGTTTCGCCGACAATTACTTTTTGAATGACTTTGATTTTTTTCCCTAAAACAAAACTGATTCCACCAATGATTGGAATTGTAAGCAAATAAACTGGTGCAATCAGCCAGTAAATTCTGAACGAATAAACTGAAACGAAAACAATGGAAACCAAACTTGTAAAAATTATCCCGATAAATGCTGCAATTAACCTTTCAGAATCTTGTCTCGTTTTTTGAAGTTTTCCCAAAGTTTCTCCACTTCGTTGGTCTTCGAAAACTTGGTAAGGCAAAGCCAATGAATGCGTGATTCCTTTTTTGTAAATATCAGCACCAACGCGCTGCGTGACAACATTGGTGAAATAATCTTGAAAATTCTTGGCAATTCTTGAAATCATCGCAACGCTTATAGCAACGCCGACCCAATACATGACTCCCCAGATAAATCCTGAGAAATTATTCTTGTATGAAGCAACTTTACTTCCGTAATCATCCACAATGTGACGAATTACAACACTGTCCATCAAAGAAAAAACTTGATTAATAGTCGCTAAAATGAGTGCTAAAAAAATGTATTTTTTGTAATTTTTGAGGTAACTTAATAAAATGCGCATTTGTAAAATTTTGAAAATAAAAATGTAAATTTCTTAGGTCAAAATTATCGTTTTTAATCGGAACTAATATCCTGATATAGATAATTAATAGAATAATGCCAAAAGTATTTTAGAACCTAGTCGTACAATTATTCAAAAAACCATTTTCCACCTTCAAAAATAAAATTCGATTTTTCATGATGTTCTTGGATTTTTCCAGCTTTGTCTTGGAAATAAGCTTTGAATTCAACAAAATTTTCAGTTGAAAAAAGGATATCTAATTTCAGCCATTTGCTTTCTTTCGCCCATTTTTCGATGTCTTTTCGTCGGTATAATTTGCGTGTTGCAGGATGAGTCGTTTCGATTAAATAGTCAATTTTCTGGTGAACGTATGCTGCATACCGCGAACGCATCAATTGTTCTGCACTCTTTGCAGTCGCTTTACCGAGCAATAATGGTTCGCAACATTTTTCGAAAGATTCGCTATTTCCGCAAGTACAATTCATCATTCTAAATTTCCAACTGATTTACCTGCAATCCAACCTGTAGTCCATGCCGCTTGAAAGTTAAAGCCACCTGTCACGCCGTCTACATCTAAAATTTCACCTGCGAAATGCATTCCTTTTACATCTCTATGTTCCATCGTTTTGAAATCAATTTGATCTAATGCCACGCCTCCTGCTGTGACAAATTCCTCTTTAAAAGTCGTTTTTCCAGAAACTACGTATCGGTCGTTCAATAGCGTGTTGATTAATTTATTGGCGTTTTTCTTTCCAATTTCTTTCCATCGCAATTCGGTATTAATGCCAGATTTCTCCAACAAATAATTCCACAATCTATTAGGAAATACAAAAGGATTCAAATTTCCAATCATTTTAGCGCCGTGCAAAGCGATTGTTTGCTCAAAATCTTTCCGCAGTTGATCTTCTTTTACTTCTCCCAACCAATTGACCAAAATGGCAAAATTGTAATTCTTCTCTGCTAAAATCCTTGCGCCCCAGGCAGACAATTTCAAAATCGCTGGTCCACTCATGCCCCAATGTGTAATCAATAATGGTCCTTGAGCCAACAATTTGGTTGATTCTACTTTCACCACTGCGTTTTCAACCACAATTCCCATCAAACTCTTAATCGGTTCGTTGGGCATATTGAAAGTAAAAAGCGAAGGCAAAGGATCAACAATTTTGCAACCCAATTTCTCCAACCAATCCAAACCGCTGCGTTTAGGCGTTCCGCCAGTAGCAATGATGATTTTATCTGCAAAAATGATTTGGTCTCCAGATTTCATCGAGAAAGTTCCGTCGTCCAATCGCGTAATATCAGCAAGTGGCGAATGAATTTTGACTTGAACTCCCAATTTACGCGCTTCGTTTTCGAAACAATCGATAATCGTTTGTGAATCGTCTGATTTCGGGAAAACGCAATTGTCTGGCAAAGTCACCAAAGGAACATTCCGCGCTGCGAACCAATCTACTGTTGATTGAGCGTTAAACAATTCAAATGCTTTTCTCAATTGATTTTCGCCACGCGGATAAAATTTTGACAGTGCGCGATTATCGAAACAAGCGTGTGTCACATTGCATCTTCCACCACCAGAAACTTTGACTTTCGCCAACACTTTCGCTGACTTCTCATAAATCGTGACTTCAGCATTTGGAAAATGACTTTTGGCTGACAAAGCGCTGAAAAATCCAGCAGCTCCGCCTCCAATAATTGCAACGCGCAAATTTTGTTTCATCTGGCGAAATTACGATTTTTTAAAGGGATTTTTTGGAAATAGAAATCGACTTTTGATTAGAGATTTATTCAAAACAAAAAAAGGGCTTTCCGAAGAAAGCCCTAATTCATTAATTAACCTGTAGATGTTAATAATATTGATCCGTTCTTTCTGTAACGAGAGATGCTTTAAAAAGTTTCACTTTTTACTGAACGATTTTTAAAATAAATTTCAATCAACTCAAAAACATCGTTTTAAAAGTTCTAATTTAAGGTAAAACTTTACACTTACTTCAACTAATGGATGAACTGAATAAACACTTCTGAACCTGCTCTCGCTGGAATAGAATTGTAGCATGGTGAAATTTCAATCTTTTCAAAATAGGGTGAAAAAGTATTTTGGTATTCTTCAATATTTCCACCAAACGGTGGTCCAGATTCGAAATCACGGTTGAAAAGTAGACCGACCAACTTCCCTCCTTTTTTCAAAATTCGATCCACTTGCTTTGCATAATTTTCCCGCTGATTAGGATTGATTGCACAAAACAATGTTTGCTCAATAATCAAATCATACTCACCTTCGATTTGAAAAAAATCAGCTTGTAAAATATGCTCAGAAGGAAATGTAGGGCAATTAATTTTCAATTGTTGCAGCGCTTCGCTCACAAAATCCAAAACGTACACATTTTTGAACCCCAATTCATGCGCATAAATGGCTTCATACCCAAATCCACAACCTGGAATCAAGATTTTGATGTTCTTGTCTGTCAATTGATCTAAATACGCTTTTATAGGCGTTGAAACGTCGCCGATGTTCCATCCAGTTTGAGATTGTTCGTAACGCGATTGCCAAAATTGTTGTTCCATTTTTAAAATAGATTTTAAGATGCTAAGATATTAGGATTTTAAGACTTTGATTTTCGTTTGTGCAGAAATTATCGCATGAATTGCTCTGCAATTAAGAAAATTCGGTCTTAAATTTGCGCAGCAACCACTCCTAAAATCTTAATATCTTAAAGCGAAGCGGGTCTTTCTTTACTTAATTTCCTTTACTTCAATATATAAATTCGTATCTACCAAAATAGATTCAATGTTTTTTAAGAGATTCACAGATCTCCAATCAGTATTGGGTTCTATCCAGTATTCTGAATCGTTAATTTTCACTTTCAATGGCAAATTGAAACCTTTCACACAATTGTCCCAGCGGAATTTAAAACTGTCTTTTTCGATTTGGTATTGAAATACTGGAACTGTAGTGTTGCGCAGATATTGGTCGAAAAATGGTTTTAGGTTGAAACCCGTTTCTTGTGCTAGAAATGCTTCAATTTGTGCAGAAGTTACTGTTTGGTGATAAAATGTGTCGTTCATCTTTCTTAAAATCGCTCGCCATTTATCGTCGTTTCTAACCCACTGACGCAAAGTGTGCAACATGTTTTCACCTTTGTAATACATATCACCAGAACCTTCATTGTTTACATTGTAACTTCCAATAATTGGCTTGTTATTTTCAATTTTTGCTTGCTTTCCAATCACATATTCCGCTCCTGCTTCTTTACCGAAATAATATTCCAAATATAAATTTTCAGCATACGAAGTAAAACTTTCGTGTATCCACATGTCCGCAACATCTTGATTGGTAATACTATTGGCAAACCATTCGTGTCCAGACTCATGAATAATAATAAAATCGAATTTCAAGCCCCAGCCAGTTTTACTCAAATCTTTTCCCAAATATCCATTTTTAAAACCATTTCCGTAGGTGACCGAACTTTGGTGCTCCATTCCTAAATATGGCACTTCAACCAATTTGTAACTGTCTTCATAAAATGGATAAGGTCCGAACCAATGTTCAAAAGCTTTGAGCATCATTGGAACTTGTTTAAATTGCGATTTTGCTGACTCTAAGTGATTTTTTAACACATAATAATGACAATCCAACGCTCCTTTTTCACCTTCAAAAACTTCTGAAAAATCAACATAATCGCCGATATTTACATTCACTCCGTAATTGTTGATTGGATTTTTGACCTTCCAGTGAAAAGTTGTCCATTTATTGCCTTTGTCAATATTTTCTAGTCTTCCGTTGGAAACAGCTGTCAAATTCAATTCAGTTGGAATGGACACATGAATTTGCATATTTTCTGGCTCGTCCGCTGGATGATCTTTGCATGGCCACCAAATACTGGCGCCGATTCCTTGACAACTTGTGGCGATAAAATCTTTGGCATTTTCATCTTTTTCCCAAGTAAAACCTCCTGACCAAGGTGGATTTTTGCTAATCAACGGTAAACCTTCAAATTGAATTTCGATACTATTCGTGTCATTCAAATTCTGTTTTGCCTTCAACTCAATGAAATACGCATTTCCTTTTTCATTGAACTTCAATGATTGACCATTTTGCGTTACTTTTTTTATTTTCATGGGAGATTGCAAGTCAATCTGCATGATTTGCGACGCTTTTAATACCACATAAGTAATTTTGTTTACCCCAAAAATTCGCTTTTTGGATGGTTCAACAGAAACAGATAAATCATAATTTTTCAAATCCCACCAAGCTCTTTCAATGGTATTGCTACCTCTCACTGAGTCTTCGTGTGAAAATTTTGTTTTTTGCCCAAATGTTGAAAAACTTGAAAGTACCAAAAGAATTAGCAAGCCAGGATTTACATCAAAGAATTGGTTTATTTTTCTGAAGGAAAATGTCATTTTATCTAAATTTTCTTGAATTACAAATGTACAATTTAAGCAATATAAAATTTGAAATAAAACTTCAATTCTAATCCTTGACATTTTAATCAATGAAAGTTGCGCTAAAATCAATCAGTCTTTTTTTGGTATTCAAATTGTTTAACTTAATAAAAAATACAAATCGTTATGGAAACAAAAATCAACTTAATGGCCTATTTCTTTCAACTGAAAAGTCAAAAGTCTCAAATTAAGAAAAGCTTTGATCAATCATTGTGTAATTTGGGAATTCACCAAGATTCTAAAGAATTAAAGAAGAAAAAATAGTGTACCGAAAATCTCATTAAAAGTCACCTCCACCTCCATTTTCTGGCGTGATTTTACTTTTCTTAGAAACTTCGTATTTTCCAAATTTATAGCTAACATTCAAATAAAATCTACGCGTATTTTGTTTAAACCTAGCTGTCTGAAAATTGCTGTTTTGTTCAACTTCAAAGCGGAATTCTTGGGTATCGAAAACATCAGCTAGTCTAAAACCAACGGCCCATTTTCCGCCTTTCAAATTCTTTTCACCAGAAAGATCTACAGAAGCGCGAGGTTCAGCTTTTCCTTGTGCTGTGAAAATAGGAGAGTTATAACGTGCATTTACTTGAATAGAAGCTGTTTTCTTCCAAAAATCAAACGTTCCTGCATATTTTACACTCCAGTTGAAACCAGAATTATTCCAATCAATTCCGGTTGTGTTATCAGTATATTGAATTTTATTTCCATTTAACGAGAAAATATTTCTCATCCAAGATGTTGGTCTATAGGTAAATATCAACTCCGCACCCAAATTTTGGCTCTGATCAATATTCGCAAAAGTCGCTGCAGAAGTGCCATCTTCATAAAATAATTTTACACGTTGGATTACATTGGATGTTTGTCTGAAATAGACATTCCCTGAAAAATTTACTTTTTTCAAAACGTAAGTCATTCCAAAATCAAAAGAGTTTATGTACTCTGGTCTCAAGGCTGGATTTCCCCTCATCAAGTTGTAAGGATCAGAATAATTTGAAAAAGGATTCAAATTTTCACCAGTTGGACGATTGATTCTTTTACTGTAACCCAAACTTAATTCAATCGCCTTTGAAACCGTGTATTTCACATATCCAGAAGGAAAGACATTGAAATAGGTATTTTTAAATGATTGATTTTGTGAAATTAAATTTGGCGCTTGCATCGCTTCTTCAATTCTCAATCCACCTTGATATCTGAACTTTTTAAATTGTTGAGAAAAGTTTCCATAAGCTGAAATTACTTGTTCATCATATTGATAACTGAAATTTGATAAGGTGTCAGCAAGGTAGGTATTGCTGGTATAATCAAATGTTTCCGAAAAAGTTTTTACTGTAGCTTGTCTGATAATGGCTTTCACTCCAGATTCAATTTTCATTCCTTTACCCAAAATTCTGGTGAAATCTGATTGAATGGTTGTTACTCTATTTTTGTCATTGCTCTCTAATTGTTGCAACAAATCTTGATATACGATAGGCAAACCGTTCTCTGTCAAATAAGATTCATCATAATATCCATTGGCATTATTTCTCCCTGTTGATTGCGTTACATCTGCAGTGAAAAATCCTTTATCTTCTTTGAAATCAAATTTATAATTCAAATTTAAATCCGCATTTTGCGAACTAATCGGATCTGAGGAAGCACGTTCCCATTCTCTAATCGGCGTTTGGGTATTCAATGTTTGGGTATTCACAACTGTTCCCGTTCGCTCGCGTTTGTCAAAATTTCCTGTTAAAGTAAATCCCAAAGTGTGTCTTGGTTTCAAGTAAAAATCAGCACCAAATCTTGCAGTATTTGTATTACTTAAATCAGTTCCTAAGCGATCTTGATTCAATTTGTAAACTGAATCACTTCCTAAATTATTCAAAAAATACCCAAATCGATTTCTATCACCAGAATAATAGCGATACGCGTAAGTTCCAAAAACATTCATTTTGGCGTTTCGAACACTCAATGATGCAGTTCCATTGAAAGATGTGCCTGTACTTCCGCTGATTAATACATTTCCGTTAATTCCTCTTAATTTATTCTTTTTCAGAACAATATTAATAATTCCCGAAGTTCCATCTGGATCGTATTTTGCCGATGGATTGTTAACGATTTCAATGCGTTCGATTGAACCAGCAGGAAGTGCATCCAGCATACTTTTACCGTTTCCACCAGTTAAAGAACTTGGTCTTCCATCAATTAAAATGGTTACATTTCCATCTCCACGTAAGGAAACTTTTCCCTCATTGTCTACTTCTATTGATGGAATATTATTTAAAATGTCGTTTACAGTTCCGCCTTTTACAGATAAATCTTCACCAACATTATAAACTTTTTTATCCAATCCAGAAGTCATTAATTCCTGTTTCGCAACAATATCCACTTGATCTAAACTGGTAGATTTTTCTGGATTCATTTTTATAATTCCTAAATCACGTCCCGGAATTTCATTGCTGAAAATTACGTCTTTGATGATTTCATTTGAATAACCAAAAAATGTGATTTTAACGAAATACTTACCTGTTGGAATCAATTCTAGCTTAAAAACCCCTTTTTCATCACTATAAATTTGACCAACGGCAGATGAATCAACCATAGACAATAGTCTCACAGAAGCATAATCAATCGGTTTTTTTGTAATGGAATCTTGAATAATTCCAGTTAAAATTCCAATTTTTGGCGTTACTGAAATCGGGGATTTGAGATTTTCTTGACTCTTTACATTTATGAAGCAAAAGAAACTTAATAAGATGATTAATGATTTCATATCTAATATTTTTGTTTAATTGTTCTCAAAATAAAATATGATGCAATGCTTGTACCTACAGCTAAATAACCAATCCATTCAAAATTGAAATAGACTCCCGCTTTGTTTTGATGTAAGACAAATCCACCTAATAAAACCGCGATTCCACTGGCGAATTGCTGAACCGCTGATCGAATACTCATAAATCCTCCGCGTTCAAAAGGCGCTGCAGTTGACAAAACCAATGCTGTTCCGGGAATATTTCTTCCTCCAGCAAAAACGAAAAAGGATGAAGTTGCAATTAGTACCAAAGGCATTGGATTTTCTCCCATAGAAGTGATAGCCAATATTGGTACACATGAAATTAACATGATGATTAAAAATGTCTTCAATTGACCAAATTTATCAGATAAAACACCAATAAATGGATTTGTAAAAAATGTGAGTGCTCCTCCAAAGAAATACATCCAAACCAATTCTGTTTTTTCAAAGCCAACGTTGTGTTCGATATAATCCGCTAGGTATGGTATGATTGCGAATTGTCCAAACAATATAGTACAAGTAAAAATCAAAGCACGAATTTGGTTTCCATTTTTTGCTACACGTCCGATAATGTGCCAAGATTTATAGCTTAAATCTTCCCTTGTGAGGTGACCTTTCATTTCTGGCAGAAGTGCCGCTATAAAAAACCAAGTAATGATAGAAATTCCTACTATAAAGAAAAATGGTGTTTGCCAGGTCCAATTTAATCCAATAAAAAGTCCCAAAGGAATTCCCAGTGCTGCTGCAGAAGAAAATCCTGCCATCACAATACCTGTAGCTTTTCCACGGTGTTGTGGCTCAATAACATCTCCTACAATTGCTAAAACAACTGCTGAAATCACGCCACCGAAAAATCCTGCAAAAATTCTTGCAAAAACCAAAAATTCGAAGGATTGTGAAATTCCGCACAAGAAAGTACCGATGATAAATAAAGCATACAAAGCCAGAAGAAATTTTCTTCGGTCAAATCTGTCTATCATGAAAATACTGATAATACCTGAAATGAAAGCGCTAAAGAGGTATGCAGAAATTGCAATTCCCCACTGCTTTTCATTCATGTGTAATGCAGATTTAATGGTTGATGAAAGTGGCATCAAAATCATGGATTCGAGAATGTTTGAAAACAATACCAATCCAAGGATTATCATCCACGTAATTTGTTTTTTTGTCATGATTTTATAAATTGAGTAAAATGCTAGGCAGAAGATTAATCTCTTAGTTTGTCTAATAGATTACTCAAAGTTTCGGCTTCGTCGTCGTTTAATTTATTAATAAAAAAAGAATTATCATCAAAAGAATTGTCTATCTCTGCAAGAACATCAAGTCCTTTCATTGAGATTTCAACATACACCACCCTTCTGTCTTTTTCGCAGCGAATACGATTAATTAATTCTTTTTCAATTAATTTATCCATCAATCTGGTAGTATTTGGCGATTTTTCAATCATCCTTTCTTTCACAGTATTGACATTAATTGCTTCATTAGCACCTCTTAAAATTCTTAAAATGTTGAATTGAGGCATAGTCAAATCAAATTTTGACATAAAACCATTTTGCAAATTCGACATCCAATTAGAGGTAAATCTGATGTTAACAACAACTTTTTGCTGGGGAGATTTGAATCTTGAATTGATTTCTTTTCCGATTTCCATGGTGCAAATATAGTTACCGTGGTAATATTTACAAAATTAAAAATTCATTTTTTATATTATTAAATTTGTAAAAAAAATCACAACTTGATTCAGAACAAGTTGCATATTCAAAATAGAATGCTAAATTTGATGAATTGAAATATTATTAATTACCAAAATTATTAGGTATGGGAAAAGGAGATAAAAAAACAGCAAAGGGCAAAAGAGTCATGGGTTCTTACGGTAAAACAAGACCAAAGAAAAAAGATACTCCAGTTGTAATTGTTGCAAAAACTGAAAAACCAGCCAAAGAGAAAAAAGAAACTGTTAAGAAAGAAACAGTGAAAAAACCAGCAGCAAAAAAGGCAACTGCAAAAAAAGAGGATTAAAAACTTCACTAGAAGTATACAAAACAAGATATTTGTTCAAGTCACTGCAAAGTGACTTTTTTTTTGATCAGTAATTATTGACTAGTCCTAAATAAGCGATACAGATTATTAAAGACTAAATTAATAAATTATATCCCAGTAAACACGTGTTTACTGGGATATTTGTTTTTATAGGTTTTTATTTTGATTTTATTTTGGTTGTGCATTTGACGAGGAGTCTTGTAAAAGCAGGAAAAATGAGGTCTTTTTTCATTATAAGTCTTAATACTGCTTTCAATTAACTTTTCCATTGTCTGTAATGAGCATTTGTTTTTGTAACCAATAAATTCTCCTTTTAAAATTCCATTTACTCTTTCAGCAACTGCGT
>JBIKJE010000170.1:0-2912 GCA_044361165.1 Crocinitomicaceae bacterium
AGAAAAAAACAGCGCTATTTATACTTCCTTCATCGCCAAAGAAGACAATTGTTTCTACAATAGAGGAATTTTTATTTTTCCAAATGGAAATTTTGAAATTTACGACAAGCGGAAGTTATTCAGTCTTGCTGGTGAGCACGAAGTTTTTACAGCGGGAACAAAAGAAACCATCGTTGAATATTTAGGTTGGAAAATTCAATTGCAAATTTGTTATGATTTACGATTTCCTGAAATAGCGAGAAATCGATGGGTCTCCAACGAAAATCCCGCTTACGACGTTTTACTATATGTAGCCAATTGGCCAGAAAAAAGATTGTTACATTGGAAAACACTTTTAGCAGCAAGAGCAATTGAAAATCAGTGTTTTGTTATTGGTGTGAACCGCGTGGGAAAAGATGGAAAAGATTTGGATTACAGTGGAGATTCTGCAGTTATTGATGCCCTTGGAAATCAAGCTGTAACTTTTGAACATGCCAAAGAGTCTATCAAAAACATTGAGCTAAATAAAGAAAAACTCAATGAAGTTAGAAAACAACTTTCTTTCATAAAAGATGTAAGTTGTTAAAAAAAGTTTGAACATTTATTTATTAGTAAATTGTATGTTATATTTGTTACACTTAAATTAATTTAAAATTATGAAAAACAAGTTTACACTTTTGTCATTTTTGACGATTGCTACTTCACTTTCTTTTGCGCAAACAATTCCTGCGTTCAAAACAATGGAGAAAAAATCGAATAAAATTTCAATCAGCGACCCTAAATCAGTTATTTACGGTGCTGAAACACAAAAAGCTGGTGGTGATCCAGTTTGGTCTGATGATTTTAGTACTGCTGGAGTTTGGACTTTAGGTAGCGAAACAGGAAGTACTCAAGGTGCTTTCGTTATTGGTGCATACCCAGCCCAAATGTCACAATACATTGGTGGTATGACAAATGCTACCCCACCTTTGGCTGCTTTCAATGGTATTCAATACTTATTGTCAGGTCCAGTTGGAGTTCAAAATGTTTGGATGGAATCTCCTGTAGTTGATTTTAGTGCTGTTACTTCTGGAATTATTACAGTTTCTTTCAACCAACGTTATAGAAGATTCAATAACGATGGTACTTTCGTTGAAGTTTCAACAGACAATGGTGCTACTTGGGCTTCTTTCCAGGTAAATACAACTGCAATTTCAAATGGAGCTGTAGTTCAGAACACTGAAGTAATTGATGTACCTGTTGGTGCTGGTATTACACAAGGTAAAATTCGTTTCCGTTGGGAAAGTTTAGAAGCAGATGATAACTACGGAAGTGGATATGGATGGGCAATTGACAATGTTGCAATCAAAGAAGGTTATACAAATAACATCGCTTTGACTCAAACTTTTAGTGCTGTTGGTACACAATTGTTGAGCTACACTAAAATCCCTACAACACAAGCTGCTGCTGCTGGACAAGTAAGTTTTGGTGCTATTGCTAAAAACGTAGGTTCAGCTCCTCAAGATGTTGTTTTGACAGTAACAAATGGAGCTTACAACCAAGCAAGTTCACCAGTTACAATCAATTCATTCTTGAAAGATTCTTTAGAAATTTTAACTGCTAATGGTTTCACAATGCCAACAACTGCTGGTGTTGCAAACTTCACTTACACTGTTTCTTCTAACAATACATTAGATGTTACAACTGATGATGCTGGAACTGTTCCTTTTGAAGTAACAAATAATATTTTAGCTGCTGACGCATACAATGGAACTGTTGCTTCTTTTGGAAGTTCTTTCCAAGGATGGCAAAATGGAACTGGTAACCCAGAAATTGGAACTTACTATGAAATTTTTGCAAATCAAACATTACATGCTATTCAAGTTGGTATCGGTTCAGTTCCTGCTGCAAACCAAGCAACTTATTTAGGTAGATCTCTTGTTGCTAAAATATATGAGGTTGATTTAGCTGGTGGCGATCCAATTATTCTTGATGCTACAAACGAACACTACATGGCTACTGGAGAATTCGGAGGATTACTTAAATTGTATTTCTCTAGCCCTGTAGATCTTGAGGCTGGTAAACTTTACTTAGTAACTGCTAGTACAATTCTTAATGAGGAGATTCCAATCGCTTTTTCAGGAAATGTAACTGCTGGAAATGTTGCTGGTAAAGATGGTGACACATTCATCGGTTTAGCTCCAGACGCTATCTTAGGTAATGTTGTTCAATGTCCTGTTGTTCGTATGGACTTTACAGATTATTCAGGAATCAATGAGTTGGAAAGCCAATTCAATGTGAATGCATACCCAAATCCATTCAACGCTTCTACTGAAGTTGCTTTTGAATTGAAAAATGAATCTCAAGTTTCAATTACTGTTTCTGACATTACAGGAAGAGAAGTATTGAATCTTGGTTCTACAAATTATACTGCAGGAAAACACACTGTTGCTATCAATGGTGCTGATTTAAATGCTGGTGTTTACAATTACTCAATCAAAATTGGTAACAACGTAATCACAAAAAGAATTGTTAAAAAATAATCTTTAACGCTTCATTGAAAGGTCGGCTGAAAAGTCGGCCTTTTTTTGTCCCTTATAATTTGAGTTATTTCAAATACTTTACGTTCAGTTCCTCTGGCGTTTTGTCTGGTTTAGCATAACTCAAACGACCAATTTTAGTCGTTTTGTGGTAACTATCCAAACCTAAACTGATCAAGCTTCCTGCTTTTTCTAAATCCAAAGCGCCATCTTCAAAAAGACAATCCGAAGGAAAATAAACGGCTTGGATTTTTCCAATAACCAAAACGGTATTGTTGATATTTAGATGAACTTGATCTTGCAATTCTACAGCAATTTGAACGTGACTTTCAGCAACAAATGGGGCAAAAAAATCGTTTTTATATTCAGTAGTTAATCCTGTAGCTTCAAATTCAGAAATTTCCTTTGGATATC
>JBIKJE010000092.1:0-11122 GCA_044361165.1 Crocinitomicaceae bacterium
GTGACATATCCACAACAGGTGCGAAGTTGTAATTGATTCCAATGGCATTTAAATCCATGGAGATAGTGTCTGCATAAGCGGAAACTTCTTCAACGGTTTTCATTTCGTTTGCTTTTTTCACGATGTGAGAACCAGCAATTTTGCGATTCACCAAACTTGGTTCAGCGTCAGAAGAATATAAAAATGGGACATTTCCTTTTTCAATATTCAATGCATTGAAGTCTTTGATCCATTTGGTGAAACCGTCTTTCGTTCCATTCAACATCAAAACGCCACCAATCATTCTGCGGTTAATCAAATCTTTGATTGTTGCTTCTGTTTGTCCTAAACGTCCAACGGCTGGCATTAACAATTGAGCTACAATTGCTGTATCGTCTAAGTTTGTGAAGATTTTTTCAACGTCTTTGTCTAAATTTTCATTTTCAGTCAAGAAATCTGACAATTTGTATTCTACTTCCATTTTAGGAATTACAATCGCTGGCTTTTTTTCTTCTTTTACTTTGTTTTCAGCCGTGTTTTGAGCACATGCTTGTACAATAATCGCGACTACACCAAATGTGAAATATATCTTTTTCATTCTATTAATTTGAATTATGAATTTGCTATTTAATTAATGCAAAGTTAAACGCTTTGTTGCTTTACATAAACCTTACCAAACTGTTTTTCCACTATTTCATTGTCAATAACACATAATTCATGATCAAATGCCTTCAATTGTCAGGAAAAATAAGAAAATACAGTTCAGGTAATCTTTTATACAATTGATCAATCTTATTTGACAATTGAGTAATTTTTTAGGATGGCAGGAAATCAAGAAAAAATACATTTGTTTCGTAAAATCATTGAAAACAAACAACATGAAAAATAGATTACGAAAAATTAGCTTGGCAATATTGATGCTCATCAGTCTCAATTCATTTGCACAAAATGCTTCCCAAACCATTCGAGGAACGGTTATCGATAAACAATCACAAATTCCTTTGCAAGGCGTTTTGGTCATTGTATTAAATTCAAATCCAACCAAAAGTGCTGAATCTGACGAAAAAGGGAACTTCAAATTAAATGAAATTGAGCCTGGAAGGTATGATTTGAAAGTAAAAATGGGCGGATACAAAGAAACTACGATTTCTAACGTTTTGGTAACCGCTGGAAAGGAAATCGTTTTAGATGTTGCGATTGAAGAAAGTGTGGAGCAAATCAAAGAAATTACAGTTAGCGGACAAAAAAAGACCATTAACAACGAATTGACTTCTGTGAGCGCTCGTTCTTTTTCTATGGAAGAAGTGAATCGCTACGCTGGTGGAAGGGCAGATCCAGCGCGTTTGGCATCGAATTTTGCAGGTGTAAGTTCACCAGATGATTCTCGAAACGACATCGTTATTCGCGGAAATTCACCAATTGGCGTTTTGTGGAGAATAGAAGGACTAAACATTCCAAATCCAAATCACTTTTCAACTGTTGGAACGACTGGTGGACCAGTAAGTGCGTTGAATACCAATTTATTGAGAAATTCTGATTTCATGACATCTGCTTTTCCATCAGAATATGGAAATGCCAATGCAGGTGTATTTGATTTGGGATTTAGAAATGGAAATTCAGAAAAAAGAGAACATACTTTTCAAATTGGTGCCTTGACTGGTTTGGAATTTATGACTGAAGGTCCAATCAAAAAAGGAAACGGTTCTTCGTATTTGTTCGCTTATCGCTATGCATTTACAGGCGTTGCGCAGGCGATTGGATTGCCGATTGGAACAGCAGCCACGCCATTTTACCAAGATTTATCATTCAAAATCAACAGTGGAAACACCAAAGCTGGAAGATTTATTTTGTTTGGTTTGGGCGGAAAAAGTCACATCGATTTTTTACATAACAAAATTGATTCAACAGATTTATTCGCTGATCCTTCGAAAGACAGTTATTTTACCAGCGATATCGCCTTGGTTGGTTTGAAACATTTCATCAGAGTTGGACAAAAATCATTCATCAATACAGTTATTGGTGGTACTTATGGAGGTTCTAATTATCTGCAAGACAGTTTGTCTGTTGATAAAAATGCGTCTAGAACGATTGAAAACAAAACGACTAGAATTACTTACGCGATTAATACTTCATTCAATACCAAAATCAATGCTAGATTGTCAATCAAAGCAGGTGTTTTGGCTGAATTGATGGATGTAAATTTATATTACAGAAGCAGAGAAAAAAGTCCCAATTGGATTCAAATTTGGGATCAAAAAAATCAAACAGTATTGATGCAACCCTACGCACATGCAAAATATAATTTTACTGATAAATTGACTTTGAATGTTGGATTGCATGCACAATATTTAACTTTAAATGATTCAAAATCAATTGAACCACGTGTTGGATTGAAATATCAATTGAAGCAAAAACACACCTTGAGCGCAGGATTTGGAATGCACAGCCAAATGCAGCCAATTGATTTGTATTTCTACCAAACGACCGATGCGAATGGAAATATTTCTTTGACTAACAAGAATTTAGATTTCACAAGAAGCAATCATTTTGTTGTTGGATATGAAATCACCCCATTCAAGGATTGGAGATTTAAAACGGAAGTTTATTACCAAATGTTAAACAACATTCCTATTTCAGAGACAAGCAATAGTTTTTCTATGTTGAATGCAGGTTCATCTTTCAATCCAATCGAAGCTGGGAATTTGGTAAATGACGGAATAGGTCGCAATTACGGTGTTGAATTGACTGTAGAAAAAAGTTTCAGCAAAGGATTTTACGGTTTGTTGACAGGAGCTTTGTATGATTCTAAATACACTGGAAGTGATAATGTTGAGCGAAATACCGCTTTCAACGGGAAATATGTGTACAATTTATTGGTCGGAAAAGAATTCAAAGTGGGCAAAGCAAAACGTCACGCCTTGACAATCGACATGAAAATGACGCAAGCGGGCGGAAGATACTACACGCCAGTTGATTTCCAACTTTCTCAAATTGCCAATCAGCAAATATTGAAAGGTGATGCTTATGCTTTTTCAGAAAGATATGCAGACTTTTTCAGATTGGATATCAAGATGGGGTTCACCTTGAATAGTGCGAAATACAAATTATCTCAATCTATTTTCTTTGACATTCAAAATATTACCAATAGAAAAAATGTGTTTGCAGAAAGATACAATCCAATTACAAACAACATCAATACTGCATATCAAATTGGATTCTTTCCCAATTTCGTTTACAAAATTCAATTTTAATTTAAACATTTAATAGCTATGAAAACGATTTTAATCATCAACGGACATCCAAATCCAGAAAGTTTCAATCAAGCGATTTTTGAGACCTATGTTTCGGAAGCAAAAAAAGGAAATGTAAATGTTGAAACCATTGAAATTGCTAAATTGAAGTTCAATCCATCCTTGGAATTTGGTTATCAAAAGCGCATTGAAATGGAGCAAGATTTGATCGATGCACAAGAAAAAATTTCGCGCGCAAATCACATTGTTTGGATTCATCCCGTTTGGTGGGGCGGACTTCCAGCGTTGTCAAAGGGATTTATCGATCGTGTTTTTGTTCCAGGTTTTGCATTCAAATACCGCGAAAATTCCGTTTGGTGGGACAAATTATTGTCTGGCAAAACGGCGCACATTATCACCACGTTGGATCAACCAGCATTTTACTATCGATTTGCTTTTGGCAGGCCGAGTATCAATCAGTTGAAAAAATCAACTTTGGGATTTTGCGGGATAAAAACCAAGAAAATCACTTATTTTGGTCCTGTCCGAAATTCCAAAGAAGAACAACGAAAAACCTGGTTGGAAAAAGTAAAAGTTTTGGCGCAAAATGATTGTTTACGCTAATAATCTTTAAATTTATCTCATGTATAGAAACAAACAGCGTTTTATTTGGATGATCATTGTAGGAGTTTTGATTTCATTTCTCCTCCACGGTTTGATTCCTCAAAAAAGTCAGACAAATTGGACACTTTTCCTTTCCACATTGGAATCAGTGATGATTACATTCTTTATTTGGGAAGGAAATTTGAATCTTGATTTTTGGCTTAATAAGCAATTTCCATGGGAGAAAAATCCGATGAAACGCATTTTGGTTCAGTTGCCTACAAGCTTTTTGTACAGTGGAACGATATTGTATGTAACCATGTGGTTATACAACCAATTTGTTTGCCGATTACCAGAAAGTGAACAATCGAAATTTTTCGCGATTTCAGTGACGATTGGGTTGTTGGTTTCCGTGGTATTACTTTCAGTAGAAACTGGCGCGCAATTTTTTAGACAATGGAAAAAAACATTGATTGAGGTGGAGAAATATAAATCTGAAAGTGCGCAAGCGCAATTGGAAAATCTTAAAAATCAAGTCAATCCGCACTTTTTGTTCAATAATATGAGCGTTTTGTCGTCCTTGGTTTACAAAGACCAAGACAAAGCAGTGGATTTTATCAATCAACTTTCAAAAGTTTACCGCTATTTGTTGGACAATAAAACCAGTGAATTGGTGACTTTGAAAGAAGAATTGACTTTCATTGAGTCTTACATTTATCTGCTGGATATCAGATATTCGCCCAATTTGCATTTCAAGGTTCAAATTCCTGAGGATAAATTGAATTTGTATTTGCCGCCGATGACCGTTCAATTATTGATTGAAAACGCCATCAAACACAATGAAATTTCATCCGATTTCCCACTTACAGTTGAAATTTACATTAATAATGATAATTTATTTGTTGTTAATAAATTACAGAAAAGAATTGATACAGAAAATAGTTCAAACACAGGACTGAAAAATATTCAATCTAGGTATGCTTTTTTCACGGAAAAAGAAGTGATTATCGAACAAACTGAAAGTCAATTCAAAGTTTCCATTCCAATCTTAACAATTTCATGAAAATCATCATTATAGAAGACGAACGATTGTCAGCAGAGCATTTGGAATTATTGCTTCTGCGCATCGATCCAACGATACAAGTTGTACAGCGTTTTGAATCGGTGAAACAGAGTATTCAAGCGTTTCAGAGTGGAGTAGAAGCCGATATACTTTTTGTGGACATTCATTTGGCAGATGGAAATAGTTTTGAGATTTTCGACAAAGTAAATATTGATATTCCAGTGATTTTCACGACCGCTTTTGACCAATATGCCATCCAAGCATTCAAAACGAACAGTATTGATTATTTATTAAAACCAATTGGAATCAATGATTTACAGGTTTCATTGCAGAAATTTCAAAAAATCAATCAAAATCAAAATTTGATCAAAAGTTTGATAAACATTGCACAGCCAAAGAATTTCAAAAATCGATTCATGGTTAAATTAGGAGAAAATATCATTTCTGTTAAGACCGAGGAAATAGATCATTTCAAGGCAGAAGATGGAATTGTACTTTTCGCAAATAAACAAGGAAAGCGTTATCCTGTGAATTACACTTTAGACCAATTAGAACCTATGTTAGATCCGGGTATTTTCTTCAGAATCAATAGAAAAGTGATCATTCACATTGATTCCATTCAGAAAGTAGGTTCATTTTTCAACAATCGATTGAAAGTGAATACGCAATTTATCGATGGCGATGATGCAGTAGTTAGTAGGGAACGCGTTGGGAATTTCAAAGATTGGTTGAATCGATAGTACTCTAAGTAGTAAAAAAAAAATCCCATTCGCTTTAAAAACAAATGGGATTTCTTTTAGAAAATTATTTAATTCATTTCTAATTGTTGTTCTAGTTCATTGTCTAAATGTTGCTGAACGACCTCAATAGCATTTGTAATTACATCACTTAAAGCTGTAATAAAGGTTCCGTTTTCAGCAATACTTATTGCATGTTTAATTGCGTCCACTTCTAACTTGATTATTTCGTAGGTCACCTTTTTGTCTACAGAAGCAATTCCTTTCAAAATCAAGTCAATGATTTCTTGTTCAGTTCTACCACGCAGGTGTTTTTCTTGTCTGATAATGATATGATCAAACATTCTTGCTGCGATTACAGCGCAATGGATAATATCCTCGTCACGGCGGTCACCAACACCTGCAATAATGCCGATTTTGTGATTAGACTCTATACTTTCAAGATATTCTTCCACGCCTCTATACCCAGCAGCATTGTGCGCAAAGTCAATCATCACCTTAAATTTCTTGAAGTCAAAAATGTTCATTCTTCCCGGTGTTTGAGCAGCACCTGGAATAAAAGTGTTCAAAGAAACTTTGATGTCGTCTGTTTTGAAGCCATATAAATAACTTGCTAAAGTAGCAGCAAGTGCATTTGCAATCATGAATTTAGCTTTACCATTCAAAGTCAAAGGAACATGAATCGCTTTCTCGACACGCATTTTCCAATCACCTTTTTTAATAGTGATAAATCCATTTTCATAAATGGCAGCTATTCCACCTTGTTTACAATGATTTGCAATCACTGGGTGGTCTTCGTCCATGCTGAAAAATGCCACTTTACAGTCTAGTTCTTTGGCGATTTCAACACAATTTTCGTCTTCAGCGTTTAATACAGCCCAACCATCTTTTTTGATACTTTTTACAACTACTGATTTAACCCGAGCTAAATCTTTCAAATCATGAATATCACTTAATCCAAGGTGATCTTCTTGTATATTGGTAATAATTCCAATATCGCAACGACTGAATCCAAGTCCTGAGCGCAAAATTCCCCCACGAGCAGTTTCCAAAACAGCAAATTCAACTGTTGGATCTTTTAGGATGTATTCTGCACTAATTGGACCAGTAGTATCACCTTTTTCCATCATGTGATTTTGGACATAAATTCCGTCAGAGGTAGTAAAACCGACTCTAAAACCATTGTTTTTAACAATATGAGCTAAAAGTCTAGTTGTAGTAGTTTTTCCATTCGTACCAGTCACGGCAATAATTGGAATTCGTGATGGTTTTCCAGGAGGATAAAGCATATCAATAACAGGAGCTGCCACGTTTCTAGGCAAACCTTCTGAAGGAGCCAAGTGCATTCTAAATCCTGGTGCGGCATTCACTTCGAGAATTACACCTCCATTTTCTTTCAAGGATTGTGTTAAATTAGATGCCATAATGTCGATTCCACATACATCTAAACCAATTACCCTAGAAATTCTTTCTGCTAAGAAGATGTTTTCTGGATGCATCATTTCAGTAACATCGATTGAAGTACCGCCTGTGCTTAAATTCGCAGTGGATTTAAGGTAAACAATTTCATCTTCTGCAGGAACTGAATCGACTGTATAATTCAATTTTTGCAATAATTCTAATGTATCGCGATCAACAGTGATTTCAGTCAATACATTTTCATGTCCATAACCGCGTCTTGGATCTTCATTGGTTAAATCAATTAACTGTTGAATTGTATTTTTCCCATCTCCAACAATATGAGCAGGAACGCGTTGCGCCGCAGCAACCACTTTATTATCGATTACTAAAACTCTAAAGTCAAATCCTGTGATAAATTTTTCAACGATGACTCTTCTTGAATATTTTTTAGCGAATGCTAATCCTTCAACCGCATCTTCCCAAGCATTTACATTGATTGAAGCACCTTTTCCGTGATTTCCATCCAAGGGTTTGATTACAATTGGATAACCAATTTTACGAATGGTATTTTCCAAATCTTCTTCATCCACACAAATGTCACCTTTAGCAACAGGAATTGAAGCGTTATCTAACATTTTTTTAGTTTCTTCTTTGTTGCACGCGATGTCTACAGCAATGTTGCTGGTTTTGCAAGTGATGGTAGCTTGAAAACGCATTTGATTGACTCCATAACCTAATTGAACCAAAGAATTTGTACCTAAACGTATCCAAGGAATGTCTCTTGCGACAGCTTCTTCTACAATACTTCCTGTACTTGGACCTAAGCGCACATCCTCACGAATTTCTCGCATAGCTTTTATGTCGGCTTGCAAATCATAATCTGTACCATCAATTAATGCTTGCGCAATTCTAACAGAGGATTCTGCGGCATAAATACCCACTTTTTCTTCAACATAACTGAAAACTACATTGTAAATCCCTGGCGTTTTGGTTTCCCTGGTTCTTCCGTATCCAGTGTCCATTCCTGCCAAAGTTTGGATTTCTAGTGCAATATGTTCAATCACATGGCCCATCCAAGTTCCTTTTTCAACCCTGAAAAAGAATCCACCTCTTTCACCTTCAGAACATCTGTGTTCAATCATCGAAGGAAACATGGCTTCCAATCTTTTACCAAAACCATCGATTTTATTGGTAGGCAATTCCTCCAATTCTTCTAAATCTAAACGCATTTGAATTAATTTCTTGCGTTGTACGCTCCAAATATTCGGACCTCTTAATGCTTGAATGCTCAATATTTTCATCAATCAATAGTTTTTTGGTTTTATAAACATAGTTTTTTGAAAGATATAAATTTATTTTAAAACTCGTTGAAAATCGCTTCATTTTTTTTTATCAAACCGTAAAAATCAACTTGTGGAATTCCTGAGTAAAGCTTTTCGTTAAATCGTTCAATTCAGAATTAGATAAAAAACAACAGCTGTTCAATTTCGAATTACATCCATATTATCAAAACTTCAACTAAAAAAGGTAAAATTGTTAATTCAACAAACATTTTGTTAGCAACAATGCGGATTTTCATGACCTTTTTCTAATTTTTTAAAATAATTTTGACGCCTATGAGTCCAAAAGGAAAATTAATGATTATTGGAGGTGCCATCGATAAAGGTAGCTTCACTGAAACAGGGTTTGAAAAACAAGTAGAAAAGAACTTGAATTTTTTCGAAACTGGAATTTTGAAAAGAATTATCAATGAATCAAAATTAAAAGAAGATTCTCAAATTGAAATAATTACAACAGCATCTAAAGTTCCGCATGAGGTTGGAGAGGAGTATGCGAAGGCTTTCAAATATTTAGGCGCTAAAAATGTAGAAGTTTTGCATATTGAAAAAAGAGAGCAAGCTTTACTTCAACAAACGTATGATCGAATTCAAAATGCGGACGTTGTAATGTTTACCGGCGGAGATCAATTGCGTTTAACTTCAATTTTAGGTGGTACTCCGATGCATGACCTGATTTTGAAAAAATATGAAACAGAAGAATTTGTTTATGCTGGAACATCTGCAGGTGCCGCAGCAGCTTCACAAAGCATGATTTATCAAGGTTCAAGTAGTGAAGCCCTTTTAAAAGGCGAAATCAAAATAACAAGTGGTTTAGGATTGATTGATGATGTAGTAATTGACACGCATTTTGTTCAGCGAGGAAGAATAGGGAGACTATTCCAGGCCGTTGTAGGAAATCCAAAAACATTGGGAATTGGACTTGGAGAAGATACAGGGCTTTTGATTACTGATGGCTTTAAAATGGAAGCCTTAGGTTCAGGTTTGGTTATTTTGGTTGACGGAAGAAACATTGCAGATACTAATTTAACGCAAGTTGAACTTGGAAAACCAATTTCAATCAAAAATTTGGTTGTTCATGTTATGAGTCAGCGTGATGTTTATGATCTTAATACACATGATTTAATCATTCACGGGGTTTAAAAATCGCAAAATTTAAGAATATGAAACTCATTATTCACGGTGGATTTTTTAGTGAATCCTCAACTAGTTTGGAGACTAAAATTGCGAAGCAGGAAGCTTTGAAACGTATTTTATTGAATAGTTACGATTATTTAGAGAATCATTCAGCTTTTGAAACAGTTATTTATGCGGTTGAGCAATTAGAAGACGATTTACTTTTTAATGCCGGAATTGGTTCGCAAATTCAAAGTGACGGAAAAATTCGCATGAGTGCTTCTGTAATGGATGGATCTACCAAAAAGTTCAGTGGCGTTATCAATATTGAAAATGTAAAAAATCCAATTCGTGTTGCTGAAAGATTAATGTCCTACGATGATCGCGTTTTGGGCGGAGAAGGAGCAATAAAATTCGCCAGAGAAAACAATTTTGCTGAATTTAATCCTGAGATTCCTCAAAGAAGACTAGAGTTTGAAGAAAAACTGAAATCGCTTGGAACCGGGACTGTTGGTTGCGTAGCGCTGGATAAAACAGGAAAAATCGCTGCGGCTACATCAACTGGAGGGAAGGGGTTTGAAATGCCAGGTAGAATTTCTGACTCAGCCACAACAGCAGGGAATTATGCGAATGAATTTTGTGGAATCAGTTGCACTGGCGTTGGCGAAGACATTGTTAGCGGTGCAGTAGCTACAAAAATAGGCGTTAGAATTGCAGATGGATTTGAAATTGGTGCTGCGGTAGAGAAAACATTCCATGAATTGTCAGAATTTGATGGATTTGCTGGAGCGATTGTTTTAGATGCAAAAGGAAATTTTTACCACAAAGATTCTCATCCTTCGATGGTTTTTGCCAGTTTTGATGGCGATAGATTTGAATTTTTTAGATAATATTATTCATTCACCAATTGCTTTTTGATGACAAGAAATCTTCGGATTATTTTTTTGATCATTTTTACTTTTTTCAGTCCTTTGGTAGCAAAAGCAGATTGGGAACCTGGACCTCCGATTGAAGCAGTAATTGCTTTTGGGATTGCGGTCTTTGTTATTGTTTTCTGCATTTTAGCCTTGATTTCTTTGGTTATCAAAAGCATCGTAGAATTTTTTCGAAAGGATAAAAAAACACACATTTGGTTTCAGACTATCTTAATGTCTTTGTTAATTGGATTGCTTTTTTATGCTGAAGAACAAGAAAATCTCTTGTATGATGTAGAAATTAAATACAGTTATGAGAAAAGGGTACAAACTTTTTATTTCCTGATTTTTCTGGCTATGTCTTTTGGATGGATCATTGGTTATTGGATTACACCCAAAAAGAAAAATAATTTAGAAAAATCAATTTCTGAGAATCCATAAATAAAAAAAAGCCCCGAAATCGGAGCTTTGATTGAAATTATTTTGAATTTATTGAATTGTCAGCTTTTTCTCTAAATCTTCCAAGTAAACTTTGAATTGTTTGTCTGTCTCAGAAAGATTTGAAACGGTTCTACAAGCATGTAAAACGGTTGCGTGGTCTTTTCCACCGCAGTGTGCTCCAATACTTGCCAAAGAAGATTTGGTCATTTTCTTGGAGAAATACATGGAAATTTGTCTTGCTTGTACAACTTCTCTTTTTCTTGTTTTTGATTTCAAAATTTCGATTGGTAAATCAAAATAA